>CAYWDZ010000089.1:0-7896 GCA_964456255.1 uncultured Steroidobacteraceae bacterium
AGAAGATCGCATCAATACGTGCCGCCTGACAAATCGCTGCTGCGAGAGGTCCCGGTGATCCAGCAAGTCCGTATCGCCAGACCGGTTGCGAATATTGAACGTACCGTCACGATGTATGTGAGTGGTCTCGGGCTGCGCAGCATTGGAAGCTTCAAGGATCACTCTGGTCTTGATGGCGCCATGCTTCAGGGAGACAGCAAGGACTTCCACCTGGAGTTCACTCGCCGGAAAAGCGACCCCGTTGCACCCTCGCCGACGGAAGAAGATCTTCTGGTGCTGTACGTGCCCGAGGCTGACTCCTGGAGAAGTCGCTGCAAGGCAATGCTCGAGGCTGGCTTTGTGGAGGTCCATCCCGCCAATCCCTACTGGACGCACAGGGCTCACACGTTTCGCGATCCCGATGGATATCTTGTGGTCATTCACAACGGACTCTGGGAGCCTGAATAGCATGAATGTGGCGAACGCGGCTGAACCCGGCCGTTAGGTGTGGCGATGGCGGAAGTCACCGTTCGCCCGGCAGTCTCAACAGAGAGGGAAGCCCTGGAAGCCCTGCAGATCCGTGCGTCTTTGAGCAATCCCGGGGACCGCGACGCCTTGTTGGCACACCCGGAGGCAATCACGTTGCCGCTCCAGCAAATCATTGATGGCCGGGTCCTCGTGGCCGAGCGCCAGGGCAGGATAGCGGGTTTCTCGGTAGTCCTTCCCCGCGCCGATGGTGACGCTGAACTCGACGGGCTCTTTGTGGACCCCGAATGCTGGCGCAAAGGCACAGGCCGCGCTCTCATCGAGCAGAGTGCATGTGCCGCCAGGAGCGCCGGCGCAAGGTACCTCCACGTCGTCGGCAACCCGCATGCCGAAGGCTTCTACACAGCGTGTGGATTCCAGATATGCGGCTCGGAGTCCACTCAATTCGGCATGGGCCTGTTGCTGAAGCGCGCCCTATGACATCACGCCGTGCGCCCCGTCCGGGCGGTCAATGCATCTCGCGCAGTTTGCGCACTTCCTCGGCCGTGATCGACGACGGCTTGGCACCGAAACGCGCAATCACGTAGTTCGACACGTCCGCGATCTCTTCGTCCGACCACGCCGAGGCGAAGGCCGGCATCACCGCGATGTCGCTGGACCCGGGCAGCGTGCTCGCGCCGCGCAGGATGGCCAGCGCCACGTTGGTGGCGGAGGGGTCGTTCACGGCACGCGTGCCTGTGAGCGTCGTATAGGGCACGTAGCTGCCGGTGCCGGTCCACGAATGGCAGCCCGCGCACACGCTTGCGAACATCAGGTGGCCGCGCTCGTTCGATTCCGCGGCGGCATGGTCCGACGGGTTGGCCGAAGCGGGTTCGAGTTTCGGCGCGGGCAGGTCTGGCGTGGAAACCGGCGGGATGGTCTTCACGTACGTGACGATGGCGGTCACATCCGAAGGCGTCAGGTTCTGGAAGCTCAGGTGCACCGCCTGCGCCATCGGTCCGAACGCCGTGCCGCGGTCGGCCGAATGGCCGGTCTTCAGGTACTGCTCAAGCTCTTCGGCCGTCCAGGTGCCGATGCCCGAATCCTTGTCGCTGGTCAGGTTGTAGGCGCGCCAGCCTTCAGCCAGGCCGCCGGAGAATTTGCGCGAGTTCTTCAGCCCCTGCAGTAAGGTGCGCGGAGTGTGGCACTCGCCGCAATGACCGAGCGCCTCGGCCAGATAGGCGCCGCGATTCCACTCGGCAGACTGGTCGGCCACCGGCTCGAAGCGCTTGCCCTCGTTGTAAAGCTTCGACCAGATGGCCATCAGCCCGCGCTGGTTGTAGGGCCAGCGCAGCGTGTTCTCGGGCGCCGTGTTCTTCACGGCCGGGACGCTGTCGAGGTAGGCCTTGATCGCCAGCACGTCCTCATCGGTGAGGTATGTGTAGGAGGCGTACGGGAACGCGGGATACAGGCGCGTGCCGTCCTTCGCGATGCCCTCGTGCATGGCGCGCAGGAAATCCGCGTCGCTCCATGAGCCGATGCCGGTCTCGGCGTCCGGCGTGATGTTCGGCGAATAGATAATGCCGAAGTCCGTCTCGAACGGCCGCCCGCCTGCGAGCAGATCGCCGCCTTCCTTCGTGTGGCATGCCTCGCAGTCCGCGGCGGTGGCGAGATATCGGCCCCTGGCCAGCGGGTCCGTGTCCTGGAAGTCCGCCGGCACGCCGGTGGGCTTGCCGGTGTAGTCGGCGAGGGCCACGCGCGTGCCCTTGGCGAAGGCCATGGGGCCGGGTTGCATGACGACCCATGTCAGCACCAGCCCGATCAGGACCACGATACCGACGACAATACCTACCCGCTTGACCTTCATTTTGCCCCCAATGCTGCTTACGGAGCCTGCGCTCCGCCGCTGAATGCACCCGTTGTTATGGCAGGCTGCGCGCTTCGACCAGTGTGGTCGATGGCGCAGCCCGCGGCTCCCATCAGGCCGACACGATATCCTAATCTGCCCCGGGGGGCGGGCGCACAGGGTTGGGCCGCCGCGCATCAGGCATGCGGTCGGATCAGGGAAAGACTGATTTCCCGGGCGGGCGGGGTCTGTGCGGCCGGCAGGCCTCCCAAGAAGGGCTTCGGGCTGCAGGGTTTGCCGAGGCTGGGCCTGCCGCCGCCAGGTTCAGGCTCACCAAAAGGCCCGTTCGGTGAAGTAGACTCCCCGCAGTACAGTGGGCTTCGCGCAGGCTTGTGCCGCGCATACCGAGGTATCGCATGAGCTACACCATCAACGTCAACGGTAAACCACAAACCGTGGAGGTCGAAGGCGACACTCCGCTGCTCTGGGTGCTCCGCGACGAGCTGGAACTGAAGGGCAGCAAGTTCGGCTGCGGCATGGGCCTGTGCGGCGCCTGCACGGTGCACGTCAATGGCAAACCGGTCCGCTCGTGCGTCACGCCGGTCTCCGCAGTTGGCGAGGCGAAGATCACGACCGTCGAGGCCATCGCCGAGAGCGACGTGGGCAAGAAGGTGCAGGAGGCCTGGCTGGCGCTCGACGTCATGCAGTGTGGCTACTGCCAGGCGGGCCAGATCATGTCGGCCACCGCGCTGCTCGAACGCACGCCCAAACCCACCGACAAGGACATCGACGATGCGATGAGCGGCAACCTGTGCCGCTGCGCAACCTATACGCGCATCCGCGCGGCCATCAAGCAGGCCGCCGGCCTTCCCACCGAAGACAAGAGGGAGATCGCGTGATGACTACCAGAGAACTCGATCGCGCACAGGGCGTTTCCCGCCGCACCTTCCTCACCGCAAGTGCCGCCGTTGGCGGCGGCCTCATGTTCGAATTCAGCATTCCCGCGTTCGCCATTGGTGAAGGCGGGACACCGAAGGGAGCGGCAACGCTCAACGCGTACATCTGGATCCTGCCGAGCGGCGAGACGCACATCGTCAACAAGAACCCCGAGATCGGCCAGGGCATCAAGACGTCCTTCCCGATGATCATTGCCGAAGAGCTGGATGTCGCCTGGAAGGACGTTCGCGCCGAAGACGCCGAGGTCGATCCGGTGAGGTACGGCGGCCAGTTCGCCGGCGGTTCGATGTCGATTCCGATGAACTACGACACGCTGCGCCGGGTAGGCGCGGCCGCCCGCCTGATGCTCGTGACCGCCGCGGCCCGCAGCTGGAACGTGCCCGTCGAGGAGTGCGAGGCGGCCGACGGTGTCGTCTCCCACAAGGGCAGGAACAAGCAGGCCACGTACGGGCAGCTCGCGAGCGCAGCTGCGCGGATTGCACCACCGAACCCCGCTACCGTGAAGCTGAAGGACCCGAAGAACTTCAAGATCATCGGCAAGCCCATCGGTGGTGTCGACAGCCCGCGCATCGTGAAGGGCGAGCCGATCTTCGGCATCGACGTGACCGTGCCGGGCATGAAGTACGCGGTGTACGAGAAATGTCCTGTTTACAACGGCAAGTTCGTGAGCGCGAACCTCGACGAGGTGAAGGCGCTGCCGGGTGTGCGCGGTGTCTATGTCATCAAGGGCAACGTGACCGCCATTGAGGGCGGGCTCTACAACGGTCTGACCGATGGCGTCGCCATCGTGGCCGACAAGTGGCACCAGGCGAACCGTGCGCTCGGCAAGCTCAAGGTCAAGTGGGATGGGGGCGAGACTGCCACGCGTTCCACCCCGGGCTTCGTGGCGAAGGCCGCGGAGCTTGCCAGGAACCCGGCGGCGAAATCGGTCAAGGCTGAAGGTGACGTGGATGGGGCGCTGAAGAGTGCCACCAAGGTTCTCGAGGCCCGTTACGAAATTCCGTTCGTCAACCACTCGGCACTCGAGCCGATGAACACGACGGTTGCCATCAAGAACGGCAAGGTGGAAATCTGGTCGCCGACGCAGATGCCGGGTGGTGGCAAGACTGCGGTGTCGAAGCTCCTCGGTGTTGCGGAGCCGAACATCACGCTGCATGTCACGCGCAACGGTGGCGGCTTCGGGCGCCGGCTCTCCAACGACTTCATGGTCGAAGCAGCCGCCATCGCGAAGGAGCACGGAGAACCCATCAAGCTGCTGCGTAATCGCAAGCAGGACGTGCAGAGCGGTACGTTCCGCGCGGGCGGGTTCCACCACTTCAAGGCTGGCCTCGACGCCTCGGGCAAACTGACCGCGTTCCGCGATCATTTCGTGACCTACTCGAACAGTGGCAACGTTGCGGTCGCCGGCGACCTGGGCGCCAGTGAGTTCCCGTCCGGCTTCGTGCCAAACCTCGATTACGGCTTCTCCATGATGCCGCTGGACATCCCGACCGGTCCGATGCGTGCGCCCGGCAGCAACACGCTGGCGTTCGCGTACCAGTCGTTCCTTGACGAGCTGGCACATGCCGCGGGCAAGGATCCGCTGCAGTTCCAGCTCGACCTGCTCGGTCCGGCCAAGCCGCCGACCGTCACCCAGGGGCCGCGCGGCCCGCAGGTCGGAATGGACAACGGCCGCATGGCCGGTGTACTGAAGGCGGTCGCGGAGAAGTCCGGCTGGGGCAAGAAGCTGCCCAAGGGCACCGGTATGGGCATTGCCGCTTACTACAGCCACCAGGGTTACTTCGCCGAAGTGGTGCAGGCCTCCGTCAATCCCAAGAGCGGCGAGGTGCGCGTCGAGAAGGTGTGGGTTGCCGGTGACGTGGGTCGCCAGATCGTGAACCCGAGCGCGGGCGGCAACCAGGTGGAAGGCGCAGCGATCGACGGCGTGTCTCAGGCGCTGGCGCAGGCGCTCACGTTCACCAACGGGGCCGTGGACCAGACCAACTTCCACGACTACCCGCTGTTGCGCATGCATCAGGCCCCGAAGGTCGAAGTGCACTTCGTCATCACGGACAACAATCCGACGGGGTTGGGCGAACCGGCGCTGCCGCCGGTGGTGCCCGCGCTCACCAACGCCATCTTTGCGGCGACGGGCAAGCGCGTGCGCACGCTGCCGATCAATACCTCGGAGCTGAAAGGCTTCGCCTGATCGATTGGAAAGGCAGGCGCCGTGCCGGGATGGCACGGCGCAACTCCTGCCGGTGCCGCTACTACAGGTGGGCGGTGTCTGGAGGCAAATCCCTGAACTTCAAGATTCCCGCGATCATCGCCCTCGCCATGGTCCTGACGACTTCAGTTGCCTCCGCTGCCGAGGTGGTGTGGCCGAAGGACTCTGCCAGCGACTTCTCCATCTTTGTGACCTTGCTGAGATTCCGGATCAACGCAGACCACTGTTCTGCCAAGGTCCCCGAGTTGAAGCCCCGCTTCGAAAGTCTCATGGAAGACCTGAACACCCACGTTCAACGCATTGCGAAAGGTCTGCTCGCCTCTGACGTGTTCAAGGACATGAAGGACAAGGCGGTTCCAGTCGAAATCGTCGACGCTTTCAAGGACAGCTTCGACGACACGAAACATAACTTCGAGAGACGGGATGCTGCCGCGATCTGTCCGCAGACACTTGAAGACCTTGGTGAAATGGACGACGAATCACTGAAGTCGGGTCTGACGGAGATCCTCACAGCCGTCCAGGTCATGATTCGGAATCTGGAGAAGCAAGCTGCGAAAATCCCGGGATGAAACCGAGTCCGCAGCGGACCAGGAGATGAATTCCCGGTGCAAGGAATGGATTCCCTGAGCGCAGTGCCCTGGACCAAAGCGACAGTCGAGGCTTTCGTGACTCGATTCGAGCAGTGTCGCGTGAGCAAACAGGAATGGACTCATGAGGGCCATCTCGTGGCGGGCTTCTGGTATGTCCACACTCTCGGGCGGGAAGCTGCACTGCAGAAGATGCGCATGGCCATTCGCCGCCACAACGATGCAGTCGGGACGCCCAATACCGAAACCGGCGGCTACCACGAGACGATCACCTGTCTCTTCCTCAACGGCATTGATGAGCACATCCAGAGGCAGGCCCACCTGACATTTGAATCCTCCCTGGCCACGCTGCTGGCATCATCCATGGCCAGCAGCGCATGGCCCCTTGCGCGCTATTCGAAAGAGCGGCTGTTTTCGGTCGAAGCCCGCAGGGGCTGGGTCGAGCCGGATCTGTCTCAGGAGGGCTGACATGGCGCTTGCTCCCATTCACAGGATCGGCGACACGATCATCCAGCCCAGGCACCGGGCCAGTTGCCATTGCGGAGGCGTGGTCCTGGAGCTCGATCTGCCTGATGGCATTGTCGATGCGCGCCGCTGCACCTGCTCGATCTGCCGCAGGAAAGGTGCAGTCATGGGCGCTGTGCCGCTGGACGGGCTGCGCATCCTCAAGGGGCAGGAACTGCTTACGGTGTACAGGTTCAACACCATGACCGCCGAGCACTACTTCTGCTCGAGGTGCGGCATCTACACGCATCATCGGCGGCGCTCCAAGCCAAACCAGTACGGCTACAATCTGGGCTGCCTCGAAGGGGTTGACCCGAACCTGGTGCAGGGAGTGCCAGTATATGATGGTGTTCATCATCCAGCAGACCAGCGACCGTCTGGATGAATCTCGGACAGCGCTGGCAGCCAGTGCCCAAAGGGGGAATGTCGTGAAGACAGTTGTCGTGATCTGTGCCGTCGCACTGATCGCGCTCGGTGGCGGTGCGATCTGCGCGCAGGAAGCCACTGCGGATTCTGCTGCCAGGCAGGCCAGTGAAGACGCAGACGCCGCAAGTGACATGGCCATGATGGCGGTGCCCGGCGTCATGACGTCGGAATCCCTCGCCGCGACGGTGCGGTATGCCAAGGACAGTGACGCGGCATTGAAGCAGATCAACACTCAACTCCTGGAGAGCCCGGAGGTTCAGGAGCGATTGCGGGTTCGCTTCCGCGATGGGCTGCCTGCCCAGTACCCGGACATTGACGAGGTGCTGGACCTGTCACCGGAGCAGGTGAACAAGCTCTTCGACCTCCTGACGAAGCAGTACCTGGATGGGCGGCGCGCCGCGAACGCGGGCGGTGACGCCAAGGTGCAGGCAGATCGGGCCAAAGCCGATGAAGCCCAGATCTCGGCGCTGCTGGGCAAGAAGTACGCAAAGTGGCCGGAGTACAAGGCCGGGTTGCCGGGACGGGTGCAGGTCAGGGATCTGGGCGCTGCGCTGATTGCATACGATCTGGCGCTGAGCGATGCGCAGATTGCAGCGCTGATCCCCGCAATCAATGCCGTGCAGGGGCAGCTTGGCGCCAGCGGCGGGCCGTTCACGGCCGAGAGTCACCGCAAGCTGCTGGATGCGGCCTCGCCGCACCTTTCTGCCGGGCAGCTCGAGGTGTATCAGAAACTGCTGGAACGGCAGGCAAGCCGGGCACGCACTGCGCCCTGAGGTTGCAGCCGTCATGCACACGCCAGACATCTTTCCGGTCGAAGGTGGGTGTGACTGCAGGGGAGTTCGATACCGGATGGCCTCGGCGCCGCTGATCGTTCATTGCTGCCACTGCCGGTGGTGCCAGCGCGAGTCCGGCGCGGCCTTTGCATT
>CAYWDZ010000089.1:7996-11565 GCA_964456255.1 uncultured Steroidobacteraceae bacterium
TTTGTGAGGGTAGGTACGCTCGATGATCCGGATGTGCTGCCGCCGGACGTACACATCTTCACCGCGAGCAAGCAGCCCTGGGTGGTCCTGCCGGAAAACACGCCGGCGTTTGCCGAGTACTACGATCGCAAAGTGGTGTGGTCCAGGCAGAGCCTCGAGCGGTTTGAGCGCCTGCGACCCCTCATTGACGCTTACCGGGCCAGGCTGTGATCGGTTCAGGGGGTTGCCTGTGCGGCGGCGTTCGCTTCGAGTTGCACGCGATGCCCGCCTTCGTGTGCATCTGTCACTGCCACAGTTGCCGCAAGGCTGCGGGCGGAGCCATGGTTCCGTGGGCCACGTTCCGGAAATCCCAGGTGACCTTTACTGGCAATACCCTGGTGCGCCACGTGTCTTCACCGGGCGTGGTGCGCGGCCATTGCTCCCGATGCGGAACCAGCATTTCCTACTGCAACGACCGCAGACCCGATGACATCGATCTGACGCTGGCAAGCATGGACGACGCAGCGGCTTTCAGGCCGACAGCGCACATCTGGGTCGTGGACAAGCTGCCGTGGCTCGTTATTGGCGATGACTTGCCGCAGTATCGAACGACAGTGTCTGGTTCCTGAGAAGGTGGTGCGCGGATGAGCGGAAGCATCGTGACGATCTGCATCGCCGGGGAAGCCGGCATTGCGCTGGTGGCACACAGTTCCGCCACGCTCGAAGCCGGCAAGGGGATCGCGGGCGATCGCTACTACCAGCGGACGGGAACCTTTTCCGAAAAGCTGAAGGATCGCGGCGACTGGGAGGTGACCCTCATCGAGCTGGAGGAGATCGACCGGTTCAACACCGCGCGGGGGCATGCCCTGGACCAGACCAGCTTTCGCCGCAACATCGTGACGAGCGGGGTCAGGCTCAATGATCTGGTCGGCCGGCAGTTTCGTGTGGGCGATGCGGTGCTGGAGGGAGTGCGGCTCTGTGAGCCGTGTGCCTATCTGGCGAAGTTGCTCGACCCCGGAATCGTGCAGGCCATGGCCCACCGTGCCGGGCTGCGGGCACGGATCATTTCCGGTGCCGTGATTCGCGCCGGCGACTCCGTCACCGAATCCGGCACCGCGCGGCACCAGGCAGAGGATGAATGACGGCGCCCGCAGACAACGCGGCGCAGTCGAGGGTGACCATTCACATGGCGGCGAGCCTGGATGGCTTCATTGCCCGCAGGGATGGCAGCACCGACTGGCTCGAGACCTCGGATGAATTCGCTGGCGGCGAAGAGATGGACCCGGAGTTCGTTGCGGCCTTCCTGAAGACCATCGACTGTTATGTGATGGGTTCGAAGACCTACGAGACCGCATTGGGTTTCGAGGCGAGGGGTCTTGGCTGGGCGTACGGCGACAAGCCGACATTCGTGCTGACCAGCCGCGCCCTGCCGCGCGTGCGCGATACGGTGGAATTCGTGTCTGGCGATCTGGCGCAGCTGGTGAACGGCCGCCTGCGCGCGGCGTTCCGCAGCATCTGGGTGGTTGGCGGCGGGGCGGTGTGCGGCCAGTGCCTGCGCCTCGGGCTGGCGGATGAAGTGCGCTACTCGATCCTGCCGATCCTGATCGGTGAGGGGGTGCAGTTCTTCGATGCGCTGGACCAGGATGTTGCCCTGCACCTGACCGAGGTCAAGGCCTACAGGAGCGGCATGGTCGGACTGTGCTATGAAGTGAAAGGATCGCGTGGCCAGCGGGGTGCGTCAGCGTGAAGAATTCGAGCCTCGGCGCAGTGGTTGGCGGCATCAGCATCGCGTTCTCGACGCTGTGCTATGCGATCGTGGCGGTCTTCACACCGGCCTTTGTGCTGGCCGCGCTGTTTGGCGCCACCAGTGGCGGCCTTGCCCTGGCGCTGAAGGCGCGCCGCACCGCAATCGTGGCATTCGTGTTTGCACTGGCGCCGCTGTGCGAGTTCCTTCTGGTCCAGTATGTCGTTGAGCGCGTGGGAAGTGGCTACATTGCATTCATCCCGCTGGGGCTGGCCGTCGCGGTTGCGGTGTGGGCATTGATCGATTACCAGCGGGCAAGGCGCCGGACCGCCTGATGTACACGGCTTCGTGTCATTGCGGCGCGGTCCGCCTGGAGCTGGAGAAGCGGCCGCGCAAGCTCACGCAATGCAATTGCTCGCTGTGCCGGCGCTACGGCGCATTGTGGGCGTACTTCCAGCGGAAGCGGGTCAGGGTCGTGGCAAGACGCAGGCAGCTGGAGGCGTACTCGTGGCTTGACCGGCGGTATGAATTCTTCCGTTGTGCCGCTTGCGGTTGTGTGACGCACTACGAAAGGACGGACAAGCGCGCGGACGGATCAGACATGGGCGCCGTGAACCTGCGCAATATCGATGATCCGGCCATCATCGCCGCTGTGCCGATCAGGCTGCTGGATGGGGCTGCGTCCTGGAAGGTCCTTGGTGAGGCTCCGCAGCCCTTCCTGCTGCAATCGCCCCGCGCATCGCGTGGGGGACGAAAGACATGAAGTCGAAGACCATCCAGGTCTCCATCGAGGCCAGCGGCGGAATGGGTTTCATCCCGGTACTGTTTGATCCCAAGGCTGTGTTCGGCAAGGTGCGCGCACCGGTCAGAGTCACGATCAATGGCTACACCTTTCGCAGCACGATCGGGCGGATGGGTGGCCGGACGTTCATCCCGTTCCGCCGGAGCAATCAGGAGGCTGCGCGGGTCGCAGCTGGCGGGCGCATCAAGGTGCGCATCGCCGCGGATACGGCACCGCGCATCGTGCAGGTGCCGGCGGACCTGGCCCGCGCGCTGCAGGCGAATGCGCGGCTGTGGGAACAGTGGGGCAAGCTCAGCTACACGCACCAGCGCGAAAGTGTCGAAGCGGTGGTCGGCGCAAAGAAGCCCGAGACGCGTGTACGGCGCATCGCGAAAGTCATCGAACTGGTCAAGGCCAGAGCCCGACCAGGGTAGTGCAGGGGGCAGGCATGGCAAAGATCAAGACGGTTCAAACGGACAACAGCGTCAAGGCGTTCATCGACTCGATCGAGGACGAGGCGAAGCGCAAGGATGCCCGCACCATCACGAAGCTGATGGCGGCCGCGACGGGTGAGAAGGCGAAGATGTGGGGTACCAGTATTGTTGGCTTCGGCAAGCGCCACTATCGGTACGCTGACGGCAAGCCGGGGGAGATCTGCGAGGTTGGTTTTGCGCCACGCTCAAAGTCTTTTGCGATCTACATTGCCAAATGCCCGGAACACGCGGCACTGATCGGAAAGCTGGGCAAACACAAGTACAGCGGCGGATGTCTGCATGTCACGCGGCTTGCGGATGTGGACGTCGAAGTGCTGAAGAAGATGGTCACGGTCGCGTACCGCAAAAGAGACAGCCGCGGTCCCTGTGACTGAGTACCATCACCGGGTCCTGGTGTTCGTATCAACCTTGCACAGGGAGAACAAGAAATGCTCAGCAAGATCATCGTGTCTTCATATCCCATGTTCCTCGAGATCGCCATCTGGTTGACCCTCATCTGCGGCCTCATCGGCGGCTGGATAGCCGGCGGCTTCTTCGCCGGCATCGGCGGGCTGATTGCCGCCTTCATCTT
>CAYWDZ010000090.1:0-11549 GCA_964456255.1 uncultured Steroidobacteraceae bacterium
GAGCCGAACGGCTGGTCACCGGCCCTTCCATCGAGAAGAGCATCGCGCCGCTGCGCAGCTTCGTGGTGGAGCCGCTGCGCTTCGGTCGCCTGTTGCTGGCCGGCGATGCCGGACACATCGTGCCACCCACGGGTGCCAAGGGGCTGAACCTGGCCGCCACCGACGTGAAGTACCTGGCCGATGCCGTGATCGAGTTCTTCAAGGACAACAGCACCGCCGGCATCGACCACTACTCGCAGAAGTGCCTGCGGCGCATCTGGCGCGCCGAGCGCTTCTCGTGGTGGTTCACGAACCTGATGCATCGCTTCCCCGATGACGGCCCGATTGCCGCGAAGTTCCAGCTGGCGGAGCTCGATTACCTGCTGCATTCGCAGAATGGCTTGAAGACCATCGCGGAGAACTACGTGGGCCTGCCGCTGGACTTCGGCGACTGAGCACTAGCGCGCCTGGGAACGTTCCTCGTTCCGGATGCCACGCAATGTGTTGGGAAGGCCGTAATTGCCTTCCTGACAGGCATATTCGAAGAGTGGTTCGTTGGAAATCTCCATCGGGTACTCGCCACCCCAGCTCACGTCCCAGAGGCTGGGATCGGTGACCATGAATTCATAGCGCAGTGACTTCGGGCCGGTGCGCGAGATCTTCTCGATGACCCTGGCCTCCGGCCCCATCGGCACGGCTGCGCCGCGGGGCAGGAACTGGTCCGAGAAGCCGGTGGTCTCGATGACCAGGGTGTCGCCCTCCCAGTGGCCCCAGGAATTTCCCTGCCAGCGCTTGAGGCCGCCGAAGTCCGGCTTGCTGGCCGACAGGGGAATCACCCGCGCGTCATGCATCATCTCGGTCATCAGCACGACGTAGCCCGGACTCTGCATGAGCTGCACCAGCGTGTTGTAGCCCACCGGCCGCAGCGGCGGCCCTTCATGTGCCCACAGCAGGCAGCGCTCCTGCAGCGGCCGGTTCTGTGCGCTGTCGAACGCATGCGCCTGCTGTTCGGCGCGTGCTGCGTCGCTGCGTCGCTGCGCATCCGCGCGCAGCGGCGGCATGCGCCCATTGGCCGGCGTGCTGAGGATGGAGGTCCGCGGGTTGCTCACCATCTGGCTCTGGTCCGGATCCAGCCCGAATTCAGCCGTCTCGTAGTGCACATCGGTCACCACCGTCGTGGTTTCCACGACGGCGGGCGCATGCCGGCGCACCTCGTATTCCTCCGGGCTGTATACGGCCTTCCCGCCCAGCTCGACCGGACGCTCGAACGGCACGTTGGTGTTGTTGGTGTACACGCCCTGAATCAGGGGATCTCCCCATGAAGTGCGCGGCACCGGGACTTGCGCGGCAACAGCGGCAACGCCCGCCATGCCCGCGATCATGATCACGGGAACTGCAAGGCTGATGAAGGTGAACTGGCGTCTCATGTGCGGCGGCGCGACCATCCGCGTCCATCCTGCATCGACTGTAACTGGATTTACAACCTGTCCGCGACGCGGCGATACTCCAGCGCCATCCAGGCGGGGTCATCACAAGCGGGGGAATCGGCAATGCAAGGCACAAGATCGCGGGTCCGCATCGGAACGCTGGGCGTAGTGCTGGCACTGATGGCCAGTCTGGCGGCGGTTGGTATCGCGCAGCAGCCTCCGGCGCGCCAGGGCGGACCTCCAGGCGCGAGGCAAGGTGCACCACAGGCCGCGCGCGGCCCGATGACCATCACGCCGGACCCCCGTACCCAGCAGCGCAGCTACGACTTCAAGGACACCGGCGAGAAGCTCTCGTATGTGCTGTTCGTGTCGTCGAAGGTCTCGAAGGAGCGCAAGGCGCCGCTGATCGTTGCACTGCATGGCCTGGGCGGTGACGGCAATTTCCTGGTGCGCGACCGGCTGATCGACCTGGCCGAGGAAGGCGGTTATGTCGTCGTTGGTCCGCTGGGCTACAACGTCAGCGGCTGGTACGGATCGCCGGTGATCGCCATGGGCGGCGGCCCGACCATTCCCAACCTCGCGGAGCTCAGCGAGAAGGACGTGATGAACGTGCTGGCGATGACGCGCAAGGAGTTCAACGTGGACCCCGACCGCACCTATCTCATGGGTCATTCCATGGGCGGTGCCGGTGCGTTGTTCCTGGGCCAGAAGCATGTGCAGGAATGGGCGGCGGTGGCCGCGCTCGCGCCCGCCGCATTCATGATGGAGCAGAACCGCGCGCAGATCCTGGCGCCTATGCAGAAGGCCAATGTGCCGGTGCTGATCATCCAGGGCGACGCCGACACGGTGGTTCCCCCGGACAATACCCGGCGCTGGGGCGCCACGCTGAAGGAATCCGGCATGAACGGCGCATACGTGGAGCTGCCGGGCGCGGACCATGGCACCGTGATCGCCAATGGCATGCCCGATATCTTCAAGCTGTTCAATGCGACGGTGAAGAAACGCTGAAGAAATTCACGCGACTATTTTTTGCCTGCAATCCCGGAGCACTCTTTCGGCCATGACCAGCAAGCGCGCAACGATTGTCATCGTCCATGGTGCGTGGGTTGGCGGCTGGCGCTGGCGCGCGGTGGCGGATCTGCTGACCGACCATGGCCACCATGTGTTCACCCCGACCCTGACGGGCATGGGCGAGCGCGCGCATCTGACGAGCCGTGCCGTGAACCTGTCGCTGCACGCACGGGACATCGCGAGCGTGATCCATTACGAGCGGCTCGAGAACATCCTGCTGGTGGGTCACTCCTATGGCGGCATGCCGGTCTCGGTGGTGACCGGGCTCGTGCCCCCTGGCGTCATTCAATCGCTGATGTACCTGGATGCGTTCTTTCCCGAGGACGGGCAGAGCCTCAATGACCTGGTGCCGGGCCCGCCGCACCTGCCGGAGAAGCCGGACGATTACCTCGTGCCGCCGCCAAGGGTGAACCTGGTCGGGTTCAATGCGCACATGACGGCCGCGGACCGCGCCGCCTACGAAGAGCGGCGCACGCCGCAGTCCATGTACTGCTTCAGTGAAAAGGCGCGTGTCACCGCGGCACGCGAGGCCATTCCGCAGAAGACCTACGTGGTGGCCACCGGCTACAAGAACGACACCTTCCTGCCGGTAGCCGAGAAGCTGCGCCAGCGCGCCGGCTGGCGCGTCGAGGAAATGCCCTGCACACACGACCTGATGCATGTGGCCATGAAGGAAACCGTCGCCATGATCGAATCGGCCCTGCCATGATCGAGGTCAAGCCAATTCACCCGCGGTTTGGCGCGGAGATCATCGGCCTCGACACCTCTGCGCCGATCACGCCGGAGATCGTGCAGGCCGTCGAAGCGGCCATGGCCGAATACGCCACCTGCGTGGTGCGCAATGCCAGCCTCAACGATGCGGACCACATCCGCTTCAGCCGGGCATTCGGGCCACTGGAATTGCCGCCGGGCAGCCGCGGGCGCATCGCGAAAGAGCTCTACGACATCAGCAATCTCGACGGCAAGGGCGAGATCATCCCCTTCGACCCGAATGCCAAGGCGCAGCCCATCGACTTCGAGCGCTTCCACACCGACAGCCCTTTCAACACGCAGCCGACGAAGTGGTCGTTCCTGCTGGCCTACGAGGTGCCGCCAAGAGGCGCCGAGACACTGGTCATCGACACGCGCGCCGTCTACGACGACCTGCCGCAGGCGATGAAGGACCGCATCGAGGGCCTGGTGGCCGAGCACGACATGTTCCAGGCACTGGAGCGCACCGGCGTGCACTTCGGTGACGACAACATGCGCAGGATGTTCCCCTGCCTGCCGCATCCGCTGGTGCGCAAGTCGGCCAATGGCCGCAAGGCGCTGTACCTCGGGTGGCATGCCATCGGCATCGTGGGCTGGCCGAAGGCCGAAGCCTGGGCCTTGCTCGACGAGCTGTTCGCGATCGCGACCCAGGAAAAGTACATCTACTCGCACCACTGGCACCGGGCGGACATGCTCATCTGGGACAACCGCTGCACCATGCACAGCGCCACCTCCTTCGAGCGCTACAAGTACCGGCGTGACTGCCGCCGCACCACCATCAACGAGTACGGACCGGAACGGCCCGGCATCGAAGGCGCGCCCCCTCCGCCGGCGCCGCGCTGACGCCTGAGCATGGAAGAGCGCGAGGTCACGCCGCGCAAGCTGCTCATCGCGGCCACCTGCCTGGTGGGCGTCACCTTCGTGCCGTACGTGGAAGCCACCATCAGTCCGCTGATGATGCTGCCCATGACCGGGGAGTTCGGGTGGACGCGAACGCAGTTCGCGCTCGCCAACACCTTCTTCTTCATTCTTGGCACGGCCAGTGTGCTGCTGTTTGGACGGTTCGCCGACCGCTACGGCCCGCGACTCATCCTGTTGTTCGGGGCAGTGTGCGGCGGCGCCACCATGCTGCTGCTGTCGCAGCAGAACGCCGAGTTGTGGCGCCTGTATCTGGCCTATGGGCTGCTGGGTGCCTGCGGATCCAGCGGGCTGGGCTACACGAAGATCATCGGCACCCTGTTCTCGCGCCATCGCGCCAAGGCGCTGGCGATTTTCGGCGGCGAGTCCATCGTTGCGCTGGGCACACTGCCGCTGCTGACCAATGCGCTGAACACGCACCTGGGCTGGCGCGGCACCTACGCCGTCTACGCCGTGATCATGTTCGCGCTCACGCCGGTGATCTATCTCGTGATTCGCGGGCCGGGGCTCAGCAGTGGCAGCCGGCCCGGCCCCGCAGCCGCGGCGGCTGTCGCTACTGCACCCGCTCCACCCGTGCTCGAAGGCATGACACCCGCGCAGATCCGGCGCGACCGCGTGTTCTGGCTGATCGTCCTCACCGCAGTGCTGGGTGGCGGGTTCAATGTCGGGTTCACCACGCACATCATCGCCGCCATCACCGACCGGGGCTTTTCCTCCAATGCCGCGGCGGGCGTGCTTTCCGCGGGCACGCTGCTGGGATTGATCGGCGCCATCTCGATCGGATTCGCGCTGGACCGGACCAGGACCGCACGCATCATGTCGGTGTACGGCCTGATCTCGGCGCTGGGCATCAGCCTGTTCGGCGTGGCCAGCCTGACGTTTGGCGGGTTGCCGCTGCTCGTCACGGGCCTGGCCGTGCAGCGCATCGCGATGGGAGCACTGCCTGCCGGCACGAACTACCTGCAGACCCGCTTCGTCGGCATGCGTTCCTTTGGTGAAGCCTTCGCCATGCAGGTGGTCGCGCAGGGTCTCGCCATGGCGTTCACGCCGCCGCTGTTCGGGTTGCTGTACGAATGGACCGGTTCGTACACGCCGATGTACTGGAGCGTGTTCATCGCAGCGCTCGCAGGCGCCGGCGTCTACCTGATGCTCGGGCCGTATCGGTTCGCGGCGGCCGCGGCGAAACCGCGCTAGCCCTGCTCCGCCGGCACAAACGTGCCGTACCTGCGCCCGAAGTACAGCAGCGGCTCGCCCTCGCGCGTGCGCGCGGCCTCCACCAGCCCGACCACGATGGCGTGGTCGCCGCTGATGAAGATCTGGCTGGTCGCGCATTCGATCTGTGCAAGGGCATCGGCGATCAGCGGCACCGCGAGCACCGCACCCGTCTCGAAGCGCGTTGCAGAAACCTTCTCCTGGCCCTTCACCGCAAAGCGCGCGGCCACCTCGGCCTGCCCGGCACCCAGCACGCTCACACCGAAGTGCCGGCAGGACACGACCGCCGGATAGCTGTTCGCATCGTGCTGGATGGCGAACATCACCAGGGGTGGATCGAATGACAGCGTCACGAAGGTCGAAACCGTAAGACCCACGATGGCGTCGGTGCCGCGCTCGCGCGCCGTCACCACCGACACTGCACCGGCCAGCGTGCGGCCGATCCTGCGATAGTCGTCACCGGAGATCGGCATCTGTTCCTGACCTCCGGCGCTGCAGGTAACGAATTCCCTCCGGGCCGATCACCCGCAGGAACTCGTCGGTCTGCTGGATGAATTCGAAGCCGCGTGCGCGGAAGAACTCGAACTGCACGCCGATGTCGATGTTGGCCGCCGGGTCCCAGTTGTCCAGCGCGCGCACTTCACTTTCCGAGAACCAGCCGACTTCCAGGGATTCGGGCGGTGCGGGCGTCGCCGGAATCATGGCCGGGAGCCGCGCGATGAATCCGTAGTGAACCTGATTCATCTTCGGCAGGCTGATCACGGCGCTGGGCATGAGCTGCGTTGCCTCGAGCGTGATGCCGACTTCCTCCCGCACTTCACGTATGGCGGCCGCTTCGAGCGATTCGCCGGCCTCGACGAAGCCACCCGGTGGAGCCCATTGCCCCTGGTAAGGCGGCAGGCCGCGCCGATGCAGCAGCACACGATCATCGGCAAACACGGCCACCAGCACCAGCAGTGCGGGCCCATGTACCGAGAGCGGCCCCGCGTGTGGGAGTGATTCAGCCATTGCGCCGCGAGCATGCCTGCACCTCACTGATGTCGCAATGAGGGAAATGGCTGCACTATTTTTCCCCTCGCCGCCGCGCTCATGCTCCGCAGATCATGAGCAATGCGTTGCGGGATGGGGGCGCAACGGGAAGCGCAGCAGCGCTCCTGTCTCGCGGCTACAGGGCCTGGCTGGTCGTGGCCCTGCTGGCGCTCAGCGCGCTGAACTTCGCCGACCGCGCCGTGCTGTCCGTTCTGGCGCAGCCCATCAAGGAGGACCTGAAGCTCACCGACAGCGAGCTGGGAATCCTGCAGGGCCTGGCCTTCGCCATCCTGTATTCCGTGCTCGGGCTTCCCATCGGCTGGCTGGCCGAGCGCTTCAGCCGCAAGAACCTGCTTTCCATCTGCGTGGGCCTGTGGTCACTGATGACCGCAGCCTGCGGCATGGCCGGCAGCTTCGGAGCGTTGCTGCTGGGAAGGGTCGGCGTGGGTGTTGGTGAAGCGGGGTTCCAGCCCGTTGCCTGGTCGCTGGTGGCGGATCACTTCAAGGCCAATCGCCGCGCGTCGATCGTGGCCATCATTCTGCTGGGCGCGCCGCTCGGCTTTCTGATCGGCCAGTCGGTGGGCGGCTATGTGGCCGCAACCTGGAGCTGGCGCGCGGCTTTCTATGCGCTCGGAATCCCGGGGCTGCTGGCCGCACTGATCACGTGGATGACGCTGCGCGAACCGCCACGTGGACTGGTCGATGGCGCAAAGTCCGAAGCACCGCCGTCGGTTCGCGCGGTGCTTGCAGCGCTCTGGGCCAAGCCCACGTTCCGACACCTGCTCGCGGGCTTCACCATCACCAGTTTCGCGATGAACGCCGTCGCGCAGTTCGTGTTGCCGTTCTACCTGCGTGGCTTCGGCCTGCCGCTGGCCACGGTGGGCGCGATCTTCGGCCTCATCTCCTTCACTTCCAATGGCCTGGGCATGCTGCTCGGTGGCTTCGGCTTCGACCAGCTTTCGCGGCGTGACCCGCGCTGGCCGATGTGGGGTCCGGCCATCATGCTCGTCGTGACAGTTCCGCTGTATCTGGGCGCGTTTTCCGCGGCCAGCGCTGCGGCGTCACTGACCTGCGTCTGGTTTGCGAACTTCTGCCTGGCCTCGCACATGGCGCCCAGCCTGGCGACCCCCCAGAACCTCGCAAACCCGCGCATGCGCGCCATGACTTCGGCCATCGTCGCCATGGTGGTTGGACTGTTCGGCGCGGGCTTCGGGCCCACCCTGCTGGGCGTGGCCAGTGATCGCTACGCCAGTGCACTGTTCACGGGCGGTGATTTCATTGCCAGCTGTCCGGGTGGCATGGCGCCACCGGGCAGTGCCGAAGCACTCGATCTGGCGTGTCGCACGGCATCCACCTCAGGGCTGCGCGCGGCGCTGATCAGTGCCCTCGTGTTCTTCGCGTGGGCGGCGGTGCACTACGTGCTTGCGGCCCGCACGCTCAAGCGCGACCTGTACGTGCCCGCCGCGGCCTGACTACAGCGGCCGGCGCCGGCTCATGTCGAGCATCAGCGCCGCGGATTCTTCCTTCGCCTGCGCAAGTCCTTCAGCCGACCCCACCGGCAATCGTTCGAGCAATTGCCGCACCAGCCCGAAGTAGCTGGCCTGTGCGCTGGCTGGCAGCCGCTCGGCCAGCGATGGATGAAAGCGTGCCTCATAGGCCGCGAGGCAGCGCGAGAACAGATCGATGATCGGGCTGTCCGCCAGCCGTGACACACAGTGCACCAGCGCGAGCAGGTCGTAGCGCTCGAATGAATCACGCCCCTCGAGGCGCGCCAGCGCGGATTGCAGGCTCTTGCGCTGCCCGGCATCGGCGCGAAACACCGCGAGTGCAGGTATGTGCGCATTCAGCTGGAACAGGCTGGTGCCGGCGGACATCGGATCAAGCCGCTCGCCAATCAGGTAGGCCAGCACCAGGCGGATGCTGCCCGTGGCACGCCGGTCGCGCACCACCAGACCATTGCCGCGGCCGCGCCGGCACTCCACCAGCCCCCGGTCCTGCAGCAGTCGGATGGCCTGCCGCAGCGTGAGACGGCTGACCTGGAAGCGTTCGCACAGATCCCATTCGGAACCCAGGCGCGCCCCTGCCCGCCCGGTGCGCGCGATTTCCACCGCGAGGCGCTGCGCGATGGCGGCTGGCAGCGAGCCCTGTTCTCGGGTGGTGATCTGTGGATCGTCAGCCGACGACTCGGCTTCATCGCCGCACTGTGCAGCGAAGCTCTCCAGGCACAGGCCGAGCAGACGCACGACAGGTTCGGTCGCCGCGGTCTGCCAGGCCCGCATCAGTTCGAGGGCCGCCCGCGCATCCTGCAGGGCCCGCGCCGATGCACCTGTATCTCGCAGGTACTGCGCCAGATCCGCGCCGATGGCTTCCGGCGTGGGCTTGGCCAGGATGAAACCACCGCAGGGGCCGGGGCGCATGCGCCCCAGGCCACGGCGCTCGAGCAGGCTCACTGCCTCCCGCACGACGGAGCGTCCCTGGCCATAGCGTTCGGTCATCTCGCGCATGGACCCCAGCGCGCTGCCAGGCACGAGACCGAGGGCAAGAATGTCGTCCTCGATCAGCCGCGCCAGCTTCTCGGCGGCCAGCCGCTGGGCCGGCTCACCCTCGCTGGTGGATGCCAGGTAAATGCGCTCTGATGGCTTCATGCGGCGCCCCCGCCGACCGGAAAATGGACACACTATTTTCGGTCAGTATGGCCTCGCAGACTTGGTCTTGACCATAGCTGGGGGTGGACAGATGGCTGCCAGATTCGTGGATTCCTTCATTCGCTACTCCGACCGCACTGCGGAGGGTGGCGTCATCCGTGGCAACAACGACTATTCCTTCGGCATGGAGGACCACCCGGCGCGCATCTACAACGCCCGGCTGGAGCCCATCGACTTCAACCAGCATGGGTTCACACTGGTGAAGCTTTCCACCGATGTGGATTTCACCAACATGGAAGACGTGCAGAAGCGCTACCACCCCGAGGTGTGCCGCATCGTCAAGGAGCTCACCGGCGCCAGCGAGGTGTTCGCGTTCATGGGCATCCTGCGCGGCGGCGAGAAGGACCTGGGCGGTGGGCCCGCGCTGAGCGCGCATGTGGATTTCAACGAAGCCGCGCTGCGCGGCTGGGCCGCCAGGTTCGCGCCCGAGCGCGCCGAAGAGATGCAGCACCGACGGCTGATGAACGTGAACGTATGGCGCGGGGTGAAGCCGGTGCTGAACAGCCCGCTGGCGGTGTGCGATGCGCGCACCGTCCAGCGCAGCGACTGCATGACCATCTACTTCGGCGAGGGCGGCATCACCTCATCGCTGGGCGGCAAGCCCGGCGGGTTGAACATGGCGTACAACCCCAACCACCGCTGGTACTACTACCCGGACATGCAGCCCGACGAGGCGCTGGTGTTCCGGCTGTTCGACACCGCGGACCCCGAGTGGCATGTCACCGCGCACTCGGCCTTCGTCGACCCGACCTCGGACCCCAACTCACCCAAGCGCACCAGCTTCGAGATCCGCACGCTGGCGGTGTTCTGACCCGAAGGAATCGCACCATGCCCAAGAAGACATTCGCCGCCATCGTGAAGCGCACGGAAAAGTGGGATCGCACGAAAGAGGCCCATGAACAGGAAGGCTTCGCCGGCCACGCCGCCTTCGTTGGCGGGCTGGAGAAGGAAGGCTTCATCGGCATGGCGGGGCTCATGATGCCCAGCGAGGAAGTGCTGTTCATCTTCCTGGCCGACAGCGAGGCAGAAGTGCGCCAGCGCATGAGCCAGGACCCCTGGCAGCAGGACGGCCACGCGAAGCTCACGCGTGTCGAGGAAATTTTCATCCGCATCGGCGCGCCGAAGCAGGACAACTGAGGGCACGACGATGGAGGTATTCGTATTCGACTGGATGGCCTATGGCGAGAGCGTCGACCGCTTCCGCGTGGACGGCAAGATGCCGAAGCTCGGGCGCAAGGAGTTCAATCCGCAGGTGGCGGTGGACACCTATCGCA
This sequence comes from uncultured Steroidobacteraceae bacterium, assembly GCA_964456255.1. GTDB lineage: Bacteria > Pseudomonadota > Gammaproteobacteria > Steroidobacterales > Steroidobacteraceae > ZC4RG30. The sequence goes on from CAYWDZ010000090.1 coordinate 10,366, forward strand.
ATCACCTGGCCGGCTGGGTGGAGATGGAGCGCCAGGGCTTCGACGGCATCGCCATCAATGAGCATCACTCCACGCCCTTTGGTCTCAACAATTCGCCGAACCTGATCGCCGCGGCCATCTCGCAGCTCACCACGAAGATGAAGATCCTCGTGTACGCGAATCTCTTGCCGCTGCATGACCCGCTGCGGCTGGCCGAAGAAATGAGCATGCTCGACTGTCTCTCGAACGGCCGCATGATCTGCGGCGTGGCGCGCGGCGCGCCGCGCGAATACAAGATCTACGGCGTGCCGATGAGCGAGAGCCGCAGCCGCTTCGAAGAGGCCTTCGAGGTGATGAAGCGCGCGTGGACCGAGGAGACCTTCAGCTTCGAAGGTAAGCACTACAAGTACGAGGATGTCTCCATCTGGCCGCGCCCGGTGCAGAACCCCTACCCCACCGTGTGGGTGCCGGTGACCGGCTCGAAGGAAACCGTGGAGTGGGCCGCCGCGAACAACCTCACCATCACGCCCGGCGTGTTCCGCGGGCCGATGCGCGAGGACAGCATCAAGTACTTCTCGCAGTGCATGGCCAAGCATGGCCGCAAGGTTTCACCGCGGCAGATCAGCATCATGGTCGATTGCTACGTGGCCGACTCCAAGGCGCAGGCCGTGGAGGAATACGGGCCCTACCTGTGCTACCTGTTCAACACGCTGCTGCCCTATGGGCAGGTGTACCAGAAGGACACGAAAGGCTATTACAGCTCCACCGCCTTCGAGCACTTGCGCCAGGGCACCAAGGGCACGCTGGCCGAAGACGCCACCATCTTCAATGAATGGACCATGGAAACCGTGCGCGGCGCCGCCGAGCACATGCCCTTGGGCACCGCCGATGAAATCGTCGAGCGCATCATCGACGAGTGCAACGACGCCGGTGCGGATTCGGTGCTGCTGATCTGCAACCGCGCGCACCTGCCGCAGGAGATGTTCCTGAACCAGATCCGGCGCATTGGCCAGGAGGTGCTGCCGCGGTTGCAGGCGCACAAGATCACGGCGGTGCCGCACGCGGTGGAGTGAAAGGCTGGGGCGCGCACGAGGGTGTTCCCCGCCGGCCCCATCACCCGAACAGCTCTTCCAGGAAGAATTGAGTCTTTGGCGGAATCTGGTTGCGCGGGTAGTAGGGTTCCACGACCTCCAGCACCTCGTCGA
>CAYWDZ010000091.1:0-11456 GCA_964456255.1 uncultured Steroidobacteraceae bacterium
TGGGCCTGGGGCCGCTGATGGCGATCTACCAGGCGCGCTTCATGCGCTACATGGAAAACCGCGGCCTCACGCAGCCGTCTGACCGCAAGGTATGGTGCTTCTGTGGCGACGGCGAGATGGATGAGCCGGAGTCCATGGGGCAGCTCACGCTGCCGGTGCGCGAAGGGCTCGACAACCTGATCTTCGTGGTGAACTGCAACCTGCAGCGCCTCGATGGCCCGGTGCGCGGCAATGGCAAGATCATCCAGGAACTGGAAGCGGCCTTCCTCGGCGCGGGCTGGAACGTGATCAAGGTGCTGTGGGGCCGCAACTGGGACCCGCTACTGGCCAAGGACCACAACGGTGTGCTGCAGCGGCTGATGGAAGCCTGCGTGGACGGTGAGTACCAGAACTTCAAGTCCAAGGATGGCGGCTACACGCGCCAGCACTTCTTCGGCAAGCACCCTGAAACCGCGGCGATGGTGGCCAACATGTCCGACGAGGACATCTGGCGCCTGAAGCGCGGCGGCCATGATGCGCAGAAGGTCTATGCGGCCTATGCCGCGGCCATGGCCCACAAGGGCCAGCCCACCGTGATCCTCGCGCATACCGTGAAGGGCTTCGGCCTTGGCAAGGCGGCTGAAGGCCAGATGGTCGCGCACCAGCAGAAGAAGATGGACGCGGCGTCGCTGGCCAGTTTCCGCGAGAACCTGCGCATCGACCTTTCGGACGAGGACATCGCCGGCTTCCGGTTCGTGAAGCCAGCCGAGGACAGCGAGGAGATCCGTTACCTCAAGGCATGCCGCGAGAAGCTCGGCGGCTATCTGCCGAAGCGCGAGACCAGCATCCCGCCGCTGGAGCTGCCGCCGCTGGATCTGTTCAAGCCGCTGCTCGAGGGTACCGGCGATCGCGAGATCTCCACCACGATGGCTTTCGTGCGCATGCTGACGGCGCTGCTGAAGGACAAGGCCATCGGCAGGAACATCGTGCCCATCGTGCCGGACGAAGCGCGCACCTTCGGCATGGAGGGCCTGTTCCGGCAGATCGGGATCTACTCGGCGACCGGGCAGCTCTACACGCCGCAGGATGCCGACCAGCTGATGTCCTACAAGGAGGACAAGAAGGGCCAGATGCTCGAAGAGGGCATCAACGAGGCCGGTTCCACGTGTTCATGGATCGCGGCCGGCACGGCCTACGCGAACCACAAGCAGCACATGGTGCCGTTCTACATCTACTACTCGATGTTCGGCTTCCAGCGCGTGGGCGATTTCATCTGGGCCGCAGGCGACATCCAGGCGCGCGGCTTCCTGCTCGGCGCCACTGCCGGCCGCACCACGCTGGCCGGCGAAGGCCTGCAGCATCAGGATGGCCATAGCCAGCTGGTGGCGACCACGGTGCCCAACTGCCGCGCCTACGACCCGGCGTATGCGTATGAACTCGCCGTGATCATCCACAACGGCATGAAGAAGATGTACGTCGAGGGCGAGAACATCTTCTATTACGTCACGGTGATGAACGAGAACTACGTGCAGCCGGCCATGCCGGCCGGCGCTGAAGAGGGGATCCTCAAGGGTGCGCACCTGGTCCGGGAAGGCGGCGGTGCTGCGAAGAGCAAGACCAGGGCGAAGGCGAAGCCGGGCAAGGCGCCACGTGCCACGTTGCTTGGCTCGGGCACCATCCTGCGCGAGGTGCTGGCCGCCGCGGAAATCCTCGAGAAGGATTACCAGGTCGCTGCCGATGTGTACTCCGTGACCAGCTTCAGCGAGCTCAGGCGCGAGGCGCTGCTGGTGGAGCGCGACAACCTGCTCAACCCCGGCAAGGAACCGAAGCAGCCGTGGGTGGCGCAGCTGTTCGGCGGCAACAAACGCCCGGTCATCGCGGCCACCGACAACATGCGCATGGTGTCGGACCAGATCCGGCAATGGATTCCGGGACGCTACGTGACACTGGGAACCGATGGTTTCGGGCGCAGCGACGGGCGTGCGGCGCTCCGTGGCCACTTCGAGGTGGATCGCCGCTTCGTGGTGCTGGCGGCGCTGAAGGCGCTGGCCGACGATGGCGTCCTGGATCGCAAGGTGCTGGTGCAGGCCGTGAAGAAGCTTGGCGTGGATCCGCGCAAGGCCAATCCGCTGAATTCCTGAGGCGCGCATGTCAAAGACCATTGAAGTGCGCGTGCCGGACCTGGGGAATTTTGCCGATGTCGGCGTGATCGACGTGCTCGTGAAGGCCGGCGACCCGGTCGATGTCGACACCCCGCTGATCACGCTGGAAACCGAGAAGGCCACGATGGATGTGCCTTCCACGGCCGCTGGCGTCATTGCCAGGGTGCATGTGGAGAAGGGCCACACGGTTTCCGAAGGCTCGCTGGTGGTGACCTTGCTGGCTTCCGGGGATGACGCCGCAGCCGTTGCGCCAGCTGCATCGCCTTCAGCTGCTGCGGCACCCGCGGCCGCCCCGGCTCCGGCGGCTCTGCGCAACGTCGATGTGCTGGTGCCCGACATGGGCAACTTCACCGAGGTGGGCGTCATCGAAGTGCTGGTCAAGCCTGGCGACAAGGTCGAGGTCGACACGCCACTGGCCACGCTCGAAACCGAGAAGGCCACCATGGATGTGCCTTCCACGGCTGCGGGTAGGGTCGAGGCCGTGCATGTGCAGAAGGGCGGCAAGGTATCCCCTGGCAGCCGCGTCGTGACGCTCAGTGGTGTAGCCACTGCCGCCGCGCCGGCTCCGGCCGCTGCAGCCCCACCGCCTGCTGCTGCCGCGCCGCAGGCAGCGCCACCGGCTGCCCCGCCTGCACCGCGGGCACCGGCAACCTTGCCCGCGGTGAGCGAGGCTGGGTTCAGTACGGCGCATGCAGGCCCTTCGGTGCGCAAGCTGGCGCGCGAACTGGGCGTGGATCTCGGGCGCGTGAAGGGCAGCGGCCAGCGCGGCCGCATCACCCACGACGACGTGAAGGCCTGGGTCAAGGCCATGCTCACCGGCGGCCTGCAGGCTGCAGGGCCGGCGCTGCCGCAGGTACCCAAGGTCGACTTCGCGAAATTTGGCGAGATCGAGGTCAGGCCGCTCGGCCGCGTCCAGAAGATTTCCGGGCCGCGCCTGCAGGCGGCCTGGATCAACATTCCGCATGTCACGCAGTACGACGAGGCCGACATCACCGATACGGAAGCCGAGCGCGCCAAGCTCAAGGAAAAGGCCGCCGCCGCGGGCGTGAAGGTCACGCCGCTGGCCTACATCGTCCGTGCCTGCGTGCTCGCGCTGAAGGAATTCCCCACGTTCAACGCCTCGCTGGATGGCGAGAACATGGTGCTGAAGAAGTACTGCCACATCGGTTTTGCGGCAGACACGCCCAATGGTCTGCTGGTGCCGGTGATCCAGAACGCCGATCAGCTGGACCTGTTCGGCATCGCGCGTGCGCTGGGCGATCTGTCGGACCGCGCACGCAAGGGCACGCTCAAGGGCAGCGAGATGCAGGGCGGCTGCTTCACCATCTCCAGCCTGGGTGGCATCGGTGGCACGGCGTTCACTCCCATCATCAACGCACCTGAAGTCGCGATCCTCGGTGTGTCGCGCACGCAGACGAAGCCGGTGTGGGATGGCAGGGAGTTCAAGCCGCGCCAGATGCTGCCGCTGTCGCTGTCCTATGACCACCGCCTGATCGATGGCGCGATGGGCGCACGCTTCGCGGTGTACCTGTCGAAGGTGCTGTCCGATCCGGCGACGCTGCTGGCGGGTGTGCTGTGAGTGAAGTCGAAGTTGCCGTACCGGACCTGGGCAATTTCGACGCAGTCAGCATCGTCGAGGTGCTGGTCAAACCCGGTGACACCGTCGAGATCGACACGCCGCTGATCACGCTCGAGACCGAGAAGGCGACCATGGACGTGCCGTCCGCCGCGGCCGGCAAGCTCACCGCCGTGCTGGTGCAGGCCGGCGCTAAGGTGCGCAAGGGCACGGTGATCGCGAAGGTTGAAGGCACGGCCGCCGCTGCGCCGAAGGCCGCGCCCGCCCCGGCTCCTGCACCTGCCGAAAGGCCCTCGCTGCCACCTGGCCCGAAGCCGGACCGCAGCTTCCAGCTGGTGGTGCTGGGTGCGGGGCCAGGCGGCTATACCGCCGCATTCCGCGCTGCGGATCTCGGCCTGAAGGTGGCGTTGATCGAGCGCTGGGACAGCCTCGGCGGTGTCTGCCTCAACGTGGGCTGCATTCCCTCCAAGGCGCTGCTGCACGCCGCCAGGGTGATTGAAGAAACGCACGAGATGTCCGCGCACGGCATCTCCTTCGGTGCCCCGCAGCTGGATATCGACCGCTTGCGCTCCTGGAAGGAGAGCGTGGTGAAGAAACTCACCGGCGGTCTCAATGGATTGGCGAAGACGCGCAAGGTGGAAGTGGTGAAGGGCGTCGGCAAGTTTTCCGGCAGCCGCGTCATCGAAGTCACCGGTGCAGATGGCGGCAAGACGCTGGTCGGGTTCGACAACTGCATCATCGCGGCCGGCTCCGAGCCCGTGAAGCTTCCGTTCATCCCTGAGGACCCGCGCATCATCGATTCCACCGGTGCGCTGGAATTGCAGGGCATTCCTCGGCGGTTGCTGGTGATTGGCGGCGGCATCATCGGGCTTGAAATGGCCTGCGTGTACCACGCGCTGGGCGCGAAGGTCAGTGTGGTGGAGCTGGGTACGCAGCTGATGCCCGGTGCCGACATCGATCTGGTGCGGCCGCTGGAGAAGCGCCTGAAGGCACGCTACGAGAAGATCATGCTGGGCACGAAGTCCACGCAGGTGGAGGCGCTGCCGGAAGGCATTCGCGTCACCTTTGACGCTGCCGGCACCATCAGCGCCGATGTCTACGATCGTGTGCTCGTGGCCGTGGGTCGCGTGCCGAACGGCAGGCTCATCAATTGCGAGGCAGCCGGCGTCACGGTGAACGAGCGCGGTTTCATTCCCGTGGACAAGCAGATGCGCACCAATGTGCCGGGCATCTTTGCCATCGGCGACATCGTCGGGCAGCCGATGCTGGCGCACAAGGCGACCCATGAGGCCAAGGTGGCCGCAGAAGTGGCCGCGGGTCACAAGGCGTTCTTCGACGCGCGCGTGATCCCCTCCGTTGCCTACACCGATCCTGAAGTCGCCTGGACCGGCGTGACCGAAGGCCAGGCCAAGCGCGACGGTCTGAACATCCGCAAGGCGGTGTTCCCCTGGGCCGCGAGCGGCCGCTCGTTGTCGCTGGGTCGTGACGAAGGCTTCACCAAGCTGATCCTGGATGCGGCCAGCAATCGCGTGATTGGCGGCGGCATCGTCGGTCCGAATGCCGGCGAGCTCATTGCCGAGGTTGGGCTCGCCATCGAGCTGGGCGCGGACGCGGCCGACGTGGGTCTCACGATTCATCCGCACCCCACGTTGTCGGAGACCGTCGGCATGACAGCCGAGGCGCTCGAAGGCACCCTGACCGACCTCTACATGCCGAAGAAGTAACCACGGATTCGTCCCGGATCCACGGAGGGAGAGGAAATGAATGCAGCGCTGTCCCTGCAGGGCGTCGACAAATCCTTTGGTACTCAGCGCGCGGTGTCCGGCCTTGATCTGGTGATACCAGAGGGCGAGACCTGCGGGCTCATTGGCCCCAGCGGTGCCGGCAAGAGCACGGCCATCCGCATCATCATGTCCATCCTGTTTCCCGATGCGGGCACTGTGCAGGTGTTGGGCCGCGCCTCGGCGATGGAGGCCAAGGATCGCATCGGCTATCTGCCGGAAGAACGCGGCGTGTACCGCAAGATGCGTGTTGGCGGTTTTCTCGACTATCTTGCGGGCCTGAAGGGGGTGCCGCGACAGCAGTCGCAGGCGCGCTCCCGGGAGCTGCTCGGCAAGCTGGGCCTCGATGATGTCGAGAAGAAGAAATGCGAGGACCTGTCCAAGGGCATGCTGCAGCGGGTGCAGTTCGTCGCCTGCATCGTGCACCAGCCGCAGCTGCTGATCCTGGATGAGCCATTCAGCGGGCTGGATCCGGTCAGCGTACGGCTGTTGAAGGACGTGATTGCCGCGGAGCGCAGGCGTGGCACCACCATCCTGTTCTCCACCCATGTGATGGCGCAGGCCGAAGAACTTTGCGATCGCGTGGTGATGATCCACAAGGGCCGGAAGGTGCTGGATGAGCCCATGGCGAATCTGCGGCGCAAGTACGATGTCTCGCGCGTGCTGTTCGAGCCACTCGCGCCGCAGGTTGGGGATGCCGACGCATTGCGCGGCGTGCCGGGCGTCGCCGCAGTTGTCGGCAGCGAGAGTGAATACGAGCTGCGCCTTGCGGCCGGGACCGACCCGGCCGCGGTGATTCGCGAGGCTTCGGCCCGCGTGCTGCCGGCGCGAGTGGAGATCGCGCGGGTGCGGCTGGAGGACATGTTCGTGGGCATTGTGAAGGGCCAGGCCGGTGTCGAGTCAGAAGAGGCTTTGCGCCAGCATCTGCAGGGACTCACCACGGGGGAAGGCAAGTGATCAATATCCGACGCGTGGGAATGGTGGCCAGCCGCGATTTTCTGGTCACCGTGACGAGCAAGGGCTTCCTGATCGGCGTGGCGGTGATGCCGCTGATCATGTTGCTGATGATCTGGATGATCCCGAGGTTGATCGCGCACAGCGGCCCGCAGGTCAAGGTCGAGGTGGCGCTGATCGACCAGAGCGGTGCGGTGGCGGGATCGCTGCGGCGGGAGCTCGATCCGGCGACGCTGGCAGAGGCGCGCGCCGCGCAGACTCGTCAGGTGTCCGAGCAGCTCGGCCCGGCTGGCGGGCGGGTGGCGGCTGCGGCCGCAGCCCAGCCTTCGGTGCCGGAATTCCAGGTGAAGCCGCTCGCGCAGGACACCACGGTGGAAAGCCAGAAGCCGTGGCTGGTCGACGAGCACATCGGCAAGTACGAACGCCGCGCACTCGTGACGATTCCGCCTGGCGCGGTGGTGCCGAGCGGCGGCGCGCCGTTCGAATCCTACGAACTCTATGCGCCGCGGAATCTGCCGCAGGACGCCGAAAGCATCCTGCACGGCGCAGTGCGGCAGGCGCTGGTCGCGGAGCGGCTGCGGGCCAGGGGAGTGGATCCGGCCGTGGTGACTGACGCGACCAAGGTGGCCGCGGTCCGCACCTCGCTGGTCGCCGCCGATGGCAAGCAGCAGGGCGCGCAGGGTTTGAACCGTGCGCTGCCCTTCATCATGGGCGTGCTGCTGTTCATGGGCGTGATGATGGGCGGACAGGGTCTGATGATGTCCACCGTGGAAGAGAAGAGCAGTCGCGTGGTCGAAGTGCTGCTGGCTGCCGTCTCGCCGCTGGAGCTGATGTGGGGCAAGCTGATCGGTCAGCTTGGGGTGAGTCTGGTGACGATGTCGGTCTACGTTGCACTGGGTGTGCTGGCCCTGCTGCAGTTTGCGATGGCAGGAATGATCGACCCGTTGCTGATCGTGTTCCTGCTGCTGTTCTTCCTCATGGCCTATCTGGTCTACGGCGCGCTGATGCAGACGATCGGCGCCGCGGTCAACCAGATTGCCGACGCACAGTCGTTGCAGACTCCAGTCATCCTCCTGCTGGTTCTGCCCTATATCCTGACGGCGTTCATCGGTGGCCAGCCTGATGCGCCGTTCGCCGTGATCATGAGCTTCGTCCCACCGGTCAACGCATTTGCAATGATGGCGCGGCTGGCTTCCAGCTCGCCGCCGCCGGTCTGGCAGGTGCTGTTGTCGCTGGCGGCAAGCTTCGTGGCAGCCTGCGTCACGGTGTGGTTCGCGGCCAAGGTGTTTCGCGTTGGCCTGTTGATGCACGGCAAGCCGCCCAGCCTGGGCACGCTGGTGAAATGGGCGAGGATGAGCTGAGGGCGGCCTAGATCCGGCGCAGTCGGTCGAGGTAGTGCTGTTCGTCCGGTGCGCGGCCGGCGCGCTGGGCTTCCCACAGGGCTTCGGCGAGCACTTCCATCATGCGGTGCTCGGCTTCATGCGCGTCCCCCAGGCGGGAGGCGAGGCGCGCGTGCACCTGTTCGATGCCGGGTGGGCGGCGCGTGGCGATCTGCTCCCGCAGGCCCAGGTGCAGCCCCATGTGCAGGAAGGGATTGATGCGGCCCTCCTCGACCGTGAAGCCGGCATCCAGCGCCCCCGGATCTTGCAGCAATGCCTGGTATTCGGGATGCAGTTCGATCACAGCGGCGATCTGCGCGTCCACCGGCTCCAGTGGCAGACCCTCACGCCGCCGTTGCCAGGCGGTGACATATCGGCGCCGCAGTTCGGCGCGACTGGATTCAGCGAACAACATGCGCGCCAGTCTAGCCTCAGGGCGGTGGAGTCTTGGGCCGGAATGCGCACAGTGGCGCGATCACGCATTGCCAGCACCGGGGCTTGCGGGCCAGGCAGACATGCCGGCCATGCAGGATGAGCCAGTGGTGCGCATGCAGCAGAAAGCGCTGCGGCGTGACCTTCAGCAGCTTCTGCTCCACGGCCAGCGGAGTCTTGCCCCGGGCGAGGCCGGTGCGGTTCGCCACGCGGAACACATGCGTGTCCACCGCCAGCGTGGGTTCCCCGAAGGCGACGTTGAGGACCACGTTGGCTGTCTTGCGCCCCACGCCTGGCAGGGCTTCGAGCGCGGCACGATCGTGCGGCACTTCGCCCCCATGGCGTTCGATCAGCAGCCGGCAGGTCGCGATGACATTGCTGGCCTTGGCGTTGAACAGGCCGATGTGCCGGATGTAGGGGGTGAGTCCCTTGACCCCGAGCTTCAGGATGGCCGCGGGAGTGTTTGCCTGCGGATAGAGTCGGCGGGTGGCGATGTTGACACTCGTGTCGGTGGCCTGCGCCGACAGGATCACGGCCACAAGCAGTTCGAAGGGCGAGTCGAATTCCAGCTCGCTGCGCGGCTCGGGGTTCGCGCTCTGCAGCGCGGCATAGAGCGCAGCGACGCGCTCGGGCTTCACGTCACCTGCATTCCCGGCTGCACACCCGCATCGGCGGTGAGCACGAACACGCCGGTGGCGTCGCCATCCTTCGCGCTGGCACACAGCACCATGCCCTCGGAGACGCCGAAGCGCATCTTGCGCGGCGCCAGGTTGGCAACCATCACCACCACGCGTCCGACCAGATCCTCGGGCTTGTAGTGCTGCGCAATGCCGGAAAACACGTTGCGCGTCTCGGTGCCCAGGTCGAGCTTGAGCTGCAGCAGCTTGTCGGAACCTTCCACGCGGGAGGCTTCGAGTACTTTGGCGGCACGCAGGTCGAGCTTGGCGAAATCTTCGATGCTGATCACGGGCTTTCCTTTCGGGGCTGGCGTTGCGCCGGTGGTCGCCGGCGAGGCAATCAATTGCCTGACGACTTGTGGGTCGAGACGGGTGGCGAGCTGGGGGTATTTGCCCAGCGCCCCGCCCAGCAGTGGCAGACGGATGCCCTGCCACCGCGAGAGTGTTCCTGCCCCGAGCCACTCTTCGGCCTTCGCGGCAATGCCGGGCATCACGGGCGCGAGCCAGGTCATGAGCACGCGGAACAGGTTGATGCCCTGTGTGGCTACTGCGCGCGCGGACTCGAGCTGCGCGGGATCCCTGGCCAGCACCCAGGGCTTGTGCTGGTCCACGTACTGATTGGCGCGGTCGGCCAGCAGCATGATCTCGCGCACGGCGCCGGCGTAGTCGCGCGAATCGAACAGCGCGGCGATGTCATCGGCCTTCACGGTGAACTGCTCGTACAGGGCCGGATCGGGCAGGGCGTCGGCCAGCCGGCCACCGGCCTTGTCGATGAATGGCGCGCAACGGCTGGCGATGTTAACCAGCTTGCCGACCACGTCCGAATTGACCCGCGCGGTGAAGTCCTCGAGGTTCAGGTCGATGTCGTCGAGCCCGTTGCCCAGCTTCGCCGCGAAGTAGTAGCGCAGATGATCGGCCGGCAACAGATCCAGGTAGCGGCGGGCCAGAATGAAGGTGCCGCGCGACTTGGACATCCTGACGCCGTCGACGGTCAGAAAACCGTGCACGTGCACGCCGGTGGGGCGGCGGTAGCCCGCGCCATGCAGCACCGCCGGCCAGAACAGCGTGTGGAAATAGCTGATGTCCTTGCCGATGAAATGATGCAGCTCGGTGGTCGCGCCGGCCTTCCAGTACGCGTCGAAGTCAAGGCCGCGCTTCGCGGCCAGCGCCGCGAAGCTGCCGATGTAGCCGATCGGTGCATCGAACCACACGTAGAAGAACTTGCCCGGCGCGTCGGGAATCTCGAACCCGAAGTACGGCGCGTCGCGCGAGATGTCCCAGTCGGTCAGGCCGGTCTGGAACCACTCATCGAGCTTGGCGCGTACCGCCGGCTGCAGGCCGTGACTGGCGAGCCACTGCTTCAGGTCCTGCTCGAACTGGCCGAGCCTGAAGAACAGATGCTCGGATTCACGCAGCACGGGCTTGCTGCCGGTGATCGTGGAGACGGCGTCCTTCAGATCCGCCGGGGAGTAGGTGGCGCCGCAGTTCTCGCAGGAATCCCCGTACTGGTCGGCAGTGCCGCAGCGCGGACAGGTGCCGCGCACGAAGCGATCCGGCAGGAACATGCCGGCCTGTTCGTCGTAGGCCTGGCGGATGGTGCGGCGTGCAATCGCGCCGCGCTTGACCAGCAGCCCGTACAGCTCGTTCGAGTAGTGACGATTCTCTTCCGAGTGGGTCGAGTGGAAATGATCGAAGGCGATCGCGAAACCTGCATAGTCGCGCTGGTGTTCGGCCGCTGCCGCCGTGATCAGCTGCTCCGGACTGATGCCGTCCTGCCGTGCCCGGATCATGATGGGTGTGCCGTGGCAGTCCTCGGCGCACACATAGAGGCAATCGTGCCCCTGCAGGCGCTGGAAGCGGCACCAGATATCGGTCTGGACCGCTTCGATGATGTGTCCCAGGTGCAGCGAACCGTTGGCGTAGGGCAGCGCGCTGGTGACCAGGATTCGACGACGTCCGGCGCTCAACCCGTGTCCTTGAAGCCCTCGAAGCGGGACTTGTTGATCGCCTTCTTGTACGCCTCCTTGCCAGTGACGATGCGCTGGTCGAACAGGGCCTGGATGGAGCCGTCCATGGTCCGCATGCCGGTATTGGAGCCGGACTGCATGGTGTTTTCGAGCTGGTCGAGCTTGCCCTGGCGGATCAGATTGCCCACCGCGGCATTGTTGATCAGGATTTCGAGCGCCGCGACCCGGCCCTGCCGGTCCGCACGCTGCAGCAGCTGTTGCGAGACCACGCCGCGCAGGGAGGTGGAGAGCATGGTCCGCACATGCGCCTGCTTGTCCGACGGGAAGACGTTGACGATGCGGTCGACGGTCTGCGCCGCGCCATTGGTGTGCAATGTGCCCATCACCAGGATGCCCATCTCCGCGGCCGTTACCGCAATCTGGATGGTCTCCAGATCACGCATTTCGCCCACCAGGATCACATCCGGATCCTCGCGCAGGCCCGAATTCCGGGCCTGCGCGAAGCTCTGGGCATGCAGGCCGATTTCGCGCTGGCTGATCAGGCAGTTG
>CAYWDZ010000092.1:0-11428 GCA_964456255.1 uncultured Steroidobacteraceae bacterium
CCGTCGGTGACGGACGCCATTTACGACGCCGGCTACGTGGCCAGTTCCGCGGCCTATCGCGACAGCCAGCAGCTGGGCATGGCGCCGCGCAAACTCAACGCTGGCGGGCGCGACGAAATCATCCGCCACGCCACGGCCAGCACTTCGCTGGGCCCGATCCTCGTTGCCGCCACGGCCAGTGGCATCTGCATGGTGGAGTTCGGCCGCAAGGCGGCGTTGCTCGGCGAACTGCGCGGCCGCTTTCCGGGCGCGAGCATCACTGCTGCAGACACCGCGCTGAAGCGCCTGGTCAAGCGCGTGGTCGCGGTCATCGATGGAGCCGACACCGACCCCGGTCTGCCGCTGGATATACGCGGCACGGCCTTCCAGATGCGCGTGTGGCATGCGCTCACCACGGTGAAGCGCGGGGAAACCCTGGCCTACTCCGACCTGGCGGAGCGCATCGGCGCCCCCGGCAGTGCGCGCGCCGTGGCACGCGCCTGCGCGACCAATGGCATCGCCGTGCTGGTGCCCTGCCATCGGATCGTGGCGAGCAATGGCGCGCTGGCCGGTTACAAGTGGGGCATCCGTCGCAAGCGCCGCCTGCTCCAGAAGGAACAGGCGGCCGACTGACCTTCAGGTCACGGTGCGATAGCTCTTGCGCGGCTGACGGCGATGGACGATCTCCGGCAAGTAAGGCGGCGCGGTCAGCACGCGGGTCTCGGCGGCGGCGCGGGCCTGCGGGTAACCATCCTGCGGTTCGGAGGCCAGGATCGCATCGAAGCGCTCCTTCATGCCCGGCGCGAATTCCGGATGCGTCAGGATGAACAGGTCGTTGTTCACCACGCCGTTGAGCACGCGCTCGCCGGCTTCGACCGGATCCATCATCAGCACGCGGGCAGGATCATCCGGCTCGTGGTCCGTACTGACGCCACCGGGCGAGAACACCGAGGTGCCGATGTTGGTGCCCGCCAGTTCCACGCGCAGCGCTTCCATGATTCCGAAGGAACCGAACTTGGTGGCGGTGTAAACGCCCGCGTTGACACCGGGCAGGATGCCGCCCATCGATGAGGTCGTCACGATGTGCGAGCCTTCCCCGTGCGCAAGCATGTGGGGAATGACGGCCGAGCAACCGTTCCAGATGCCGGTGAAGTTCACGGCCACCGCCGCGTCCCAGCTTTTGGCGTCGACCTGGCTGGCCTGGCGCAACGTCTTGATGCCGGCGTTGTTCACCAGCAGGTGCAGGTTGCCGAACTTGTCGTTGATCTGCTTGAGCGTGGTGACCCAGCCATCACGGTCGGTGACGTCGTGGCGAATCGCAATGACACGGCTCTTCTGGTCGGCTTTGTACAGGTTCAGTGCCGGCTCGACCTGATCATCCTGGATGTAGCCCATCACCACGTTCATGCCGAAGTTCGCGGCCGCGCGACCGATGCCAAGGCCAATGCCCGTGTTGCCACCCGTGATGTAGACGGTCTTGCCCTTCAGGTCCTTCAGCTGCGGCTGCTGGCGTTGCCCGGCCGGCAGAGCCGTGCCCAGCACGCGATCACCCGCAGGCCGGCCACCACCCCCGGCAGGCGGGCCTCCCTGCCGTGCTGGCGCCTGCGCCATGGCGCTCTGGCTGGCGGCTGCCAGCAGTGTGGCTGCCCCCGCCGCCGCTGCGGCACCGCCGAGGAATCCACGCCGGTCGAGACCGGCTTCCGGTGAAGATTGCTTGCGTTTCATGTCTACCCCCGATCGATGCCGAAGACTAATTCCAACCGTAATTGAAGCTGATACTAACCCTTTCGCTGCGTGCCTGATTCGCCACGACCTCGTGGCGCAGCCAGCTTTCGAACAGCAGCAGTGATCCCGGCGCGGCGGGCATGACCACCCAGGCCTGATTCGCTGCTGAGGCATGGGCGCGCCGCGGCGGCGCACCCATGAAGCGATCCAGGCGCGGATCCTCGAACTTCAGCCCCGGCGCGCCCCGTGGCACACGTACATAGTAGGTTCCGCTGATCACCGACAGGGGATGCAGGTGCAGGCTGTGCGCCACGCCCTGTGGCATCACATTGACCCAGCAGTCGGTCATGGCCAGTGCCTTGCCGCCCAGATCGAAGTCCAGCTCCGCGGCAAAGCGCCTAACGTGCGTATCGAGGTAACGCTGCAATCGCGCGAACGTGGGGGAAACCTCGTGCATGCGATGCACCGAGGCATAGGAAGTGAACCCGCCGGGATAATTGCGCGTGGACCAGCGACGGCCCGCGGCATCGTCCTCGCGCAGCTGCAGGGACTCGGCGAGCAGGCGCCGGTTCAGCGCCTCCGCGCGGCTTCGTGGAAGCGAAGCCGCGTAGATCTGGGTTGCAAAGAAGCTGCGTACCGGCAAGCAGACCCTACTGGTGCAGGCCGACCTGCTCCTCGGCCGGTGCCGCGGGCTGCGCGGGCGCACCGCCACCCGGTCCACCGCCGCGACGGGCACCACCGGGAGGACCACCACCGGGAAAACCACCACCGCGCGCACCCGGACCGCCAAGGCCGCCACGCGCCGCAGCCGGATTGTCCTTGAGGTCGTTGGCGACCTTCACGAGGTGCGCGCGGATCGCCTCGACGGATTCCGGCGACAGCCCACCCTTGAACGACTTCATGCCGCCATCCATCTTGATGCCGTCGATGACCACCGAGCTGAAGGCGGCATTGCTGGCCAGGAACGGCGAATAGCTCAGATCCGGAGCGCCGGTGCTGTTGCGCGCCTGGCCCTCGTGGCAGATCGAGCAGCTTGCCGTGTATTGCTCCTGCCCCATTGCGATCTGCGCTTCGGACCCGAACCGCGCTGGCGGATTGAGCACCGGCTGCGCCGCAGCGGCGGCCACCGGCAACTCGGCATTGCCGCCGAGCTTGAACACCACCACGCGACCCGTTGCAACCGTCGCGATGTACTGCTCGCCATTGATTGCGTAGCTGATGACCCCGGACCCCGCGCGTACCCCCAGGGCACCCGTCCAGAGCTTCTCGCCCTTGTCCGCGCGATAGGCAACGAGATTCGTGCCTTCCAGCTGGAACACCAGGTTGCCGGCCGTGGTCATCGTCCCGCTGCCGCCGCCGACGACACGCCACGCTTCGGTCTGTGTGGCCGGATTCCACGCCGACAACCAGCTGGTATCTCCCGTGATCTGGGGCCGCGGCATTTCAGGCTGCTTCTGTGTGTTGATCGACAGCAGCTGATTGCCCATCTTCATGCCGGCCTCGGCCACCATGCCATAGGCGGCATTGCGCACGGCCACGTAGAACAGGCCGGTATCCGGATTGAAGGACTGCGGACTCGACACATGCGCCTGGAACGGCAGCACCCAGAAGCCCTTGCCAGTCACGCCATAGTTGGATTCAGGGTTGAGGATGGGCGCCCAGTTCTTCTCCTTGTCGAAGCCGGTCAGCCAGTTCACGAACGGCACAATCGGTCGCGCGCTCTGTACCTTGCCGGTGGCCGTCTCGATCACGTAGAAAATGCCGTTCTTCGGGATCTGCATCACCACGCGCTTCTTCTGCCCATTGATGACGAGGTCGGCAATGGTCAGCGGCGAGGTGTTGTCCAGGTCGAAGCTCTCCATCGGCACGGTCTGGTAGTGCCAGGCGTACTTGCCGGTCTTCGCATGCAACGCCACGATCGACGCGGTGAACAGGTTGTCGCCACCACCGGGCGAGCGCACTTCCGCCGGCCACGGCGCGCCATTACCGGTGCCGTAGATCACGAGGTCGTTCTCGGCGTCATACACGATGCCGTCCCAGACGGTGCCGCCGCCGCCCGTCTTCCACCACTCGCCCTTCCAGGTCTTCGCGGCCACGGCCATCACGTCATCGGAAGCCTCGCCGTCCGGACCCTTGGCCGGATCACCCGGCACGTTGTAGAACCTCCACAGCTTCTTGCCGGTCTCGGCGTCGTAGCCGGAAATGAAACCGCGCTGGTGGTACTCGCCGCCGCCCTGGCCGATGAACACCACGCCATTGCCCACGCGGGGCGCACCGGTGATCGACATGGCGTTCTGCATCGGATCGAAGGTTGCGGTCTCCCAGACGAGCGTGCCCTTCTTCGCATCGACGGCCACCAGGCGCCCGTCCAGCGTGGCCCAGATGACCTTGCCGTTCCAGTAGGTGGCGCCGCGGTTCTGGTTGCCGCAGCACAGCTGGGTGGAGGCGATTTCACGCGCCACGCGCGGGCTGTACTTCCAGAGCACCTTGCCCGTCTTCGCGTCGTAGGCGTAGAGGTAGCTCCACGGCGTGGTCACGTACAGCACGCCGTCCACCATCAGAGGCGTCCCCTGCCAATTGCTCCTCTCGGGCATGTCGGCGGCCCAGGCAAGACCCAGTTGCGCGACATTATCCGCATTGATCTGCGTCAGCCGGCTGTACCGCTGCTCGTTGGAGTCACTGCCATGCATGCTCCACTCGCCGGGCTTCGACAGCACATTCTTCGCTGCCTTCTCGGCAGGTGCATTCGAGGTGCTGTTGGGAGATGTCGAACAGGAAATCGCGGCGACCGCGCAGAACGAAGCCAGTACCAGACGTCGCATGTAACCCCCAAATTTCCAAGGCCATTCAACGAAGCGCGCAGGATAGCCGATTCCCCTTGCGGCCGGACGCAGGGTCGGCATACCTCCACAAATATTCCCCATTCTTCAGGGCTTGAACTGGTTGATTTCCAGGGTGGTGCGCGCACCGGCACCGGCCTTCAGGCGCACTGTGCCGAACGGATCTCCGGACTGCGAATTCGCGCCACCGCGGAGCGCAATCCGCGCCTCGATCTCCAGCTCCTGACCAGCCTTGAACCCGGAGCCGCCCATGACGGAGTCGGTGTTGCGCAGTTCCACTTCCTGCGGGAAATTCGCTTGCAGCAACTGCACCGCCACCGGCGGACCGCCCTGCCCCGGAATGCGTGCCATCACGAACAGGCGTGCGTCCGACGGCAAGGCCTTGCCTGACACCTTGCCCGACAAGGTCACACGCAGGGGCACCGTGACAACCCCGGCGGCCGGTGTCGCGGCGGACGCAGCAGCAGGTGCCGATGGCGCGGCACTCATCACGGACGTGACATCAAGCTGCTTCATATAGTCCTGGATCAATGCGCGCACGTTGGCTGGTGGATTCGCATCCAGCAGCCGCTGGAAGCGCTGCTTCGCCAGCGGCAGCTCATTGCGCTCGCTCGCAGCCAGCGCACTGTAGAACAGTGCCTTGGTGGAATTCGGATCCAGCTCCATCGCCTGCTCGAACAGTTGCCCACTGCGCCCGGCGAGATCGCTGAAGCCGGCGTCGAACAAACCTTCGGACAGATCCATCAATTGTTTCGCCACGTCCTGGGTCACTTCGGAACCCTGCCCCTTCGCCAGTGCGTAAGCACGGCCGTAGGCGCGGACGGAGAGCTCGTATTGCTGCAGCACCAGGTACGAACGGCCCAGTTGCAGCCAGCCCTTCAGATCATCGGGCTCCTTCTCCAGGCGACGCGCCAGCCTGCCCACCATCGCCTCGGGCGAGTCCAGGGCCTGTGCCGGTTGCTGCCAGTTGTAGTTGCTCCACAGCGGATACAGCGCTGCGGCTCCCAGCGCGATCAGCAGCGCAACCAGGCCACCGCTGCGCCAGGCCTCGGGCGAGCCTTCCTTCCTTCGCAGGAGGGGATACAGCACCACAACCAGCGCCGCGAGCGTGAGCAGGCCCGCCACTGCAATGAAGCCATTCATGCGGGCTCCTCATCACCGGGCTCGCTGGTGTCGGTGGCCAGCAATTCTCTGCGCTGGCGCACGATGCGCACCGCGACGACCGCGCCCAGGATCAGCATCAGCCCGGGTATCAGCCACAACCACACCGGGCGCGGCCGCAGCAGAATGATCTCGCCGTAGCGATCCACCATGTACTGCCGGATCTCGGCGTCGCTGCTGCCGCTCTGGATCATCTCGCGCACCTGTCGGCGGATGTCCACGGCGAACTGCGCCGGCGTGTCGGCGATGTTCTCGCCCGTGCATTGCAGACAGCGCAGTTCATGGATGAGCCCCTCGTACCGCTGTTGCTGCAGCGGATCATCCAGCGCAGCCGGATCAATGGCATGGGCGACAAGTGGCGCCAGCGCACACAGCAATGTCAGCAGCACAGCGCGCTTCACGGGCTGCTCCCTTCGATCAGCGGCAGGAACTGTTCACGCCAGGACTCGGGCGTGAGACCGAGCGCCAGCTTGTGCACGATGATGCCCTGTGGGTTCACCAGAAAGTTCTCCGGCGCACCGTACACGCCGAAATCGATTCCCGTCCGGCCCTCGCGGTCGACACCAACTGCCGCGTACGGATTGCCCAACTCCGCCAGCCACTTGCGGGCCTTGTCGTCCTCGTCCTGGTAGTTCAGCCCGAGGATGGCCACTTTGCCTTCCTTCTGGATGTCCAGCAGCATCGCGTGTTCCCGCCGGCATTCAACGCACCAGGTTCCCCACACGTTCACCAGCAGCCATTTGCCCTTGAACGCCGCGTTGTCGACGCTCTGCCCCGGGTTGAACAGATCCGGCAAGGCAAATGCAGGCATGGGCTTGTTGATCAGGGCCGACTTGACGATGCGGTTCTCCGGTGCGCGGTACAGCGCCACCGCGAAGATCACGCACAGCACCAGAAAGCCGACCAGCGGAATCCAGAACTTCAGCCGCTTCACGTTGCATCCCCCGGTACCGCATCACCCGGTGCCGCAACCGGTGTGGCTTCGGGCTGCTCCGCGGCGACTTCACGGCGGCGCCGGTAGCGGCGATCCAGCGTTGCGAGAAATCCGCCGCAGGCCATGAAGAACGCGCCCAGCCACACGAAGCTCATCAGTGGACGCACCTGCAGACGCATGCTCCATGCCCCGCCACCGAGCGGATCACTCAGTGTGGCAAGCAGGTCGCGCCGCAGGTTCACGTCCAGCGCGGCCTCGGACAGCGTCTGCACCTGCACCGAGTAGTGGCGCTGCTCCGGAAACATCACCGCTTCGGGCTGGCCGTCGCGCGTGACCGTGACACGCGCGCGCATTGCCGAGTAGTTCGGCCCATCGACGGCCTCAACCGATTCCATGCGGAACACATACTGACCAAGTTCGGCTTCCTGGCCCGGCGCCAGCGACAAGTCCCGTTGCAGACGGTCACTCTCCATCACCGTGATACCCAACACGGTGACGCCAAGCCCGATGTGTGCCAGCGTCATGCCGATCACCGCTGCGGACATCGACAGCCTGCGCCGCAGCCGGTCCACCGGGTCGATCAGTGCGGTGATGATGATCCAGAGCCCCAGCACCACGCCCACGGGCCCCAGAACGGAATGATCGCTGTAGATGCCCAGCGTGACCGCAAGACCCAGAATCACCGCGAGCACGAAGCTGCCCAGCATGCGCTGGCGCGACTCGCCGAGCTGGCCGCGCTTCCAGCGCGAGAAGGTGCCCACGGCCACCAGCGCGAACAGCGGCAGCATCGGAATGAGGAACATGCTGTTGTAGTAAGGCGGGCCGACAGAGATGGCCTCGTGGCCGGAGAGATCCGCAATGAACGGCCCCAGCGTGCCGCCGAACACCACGGCGGTGGCGACCACCAGCAGGATGTTGTTGAACAGCAGGAAACTCTCGCGCGATACCAGATCAAAGCCGGCCGGGGAATGCAGCAGTGGCGCGCGCCAGATGTACAGGCTGAGCGAACCGCCAATCACCACCGCCAGCGCCAGCAGGATGAACATGCCGCGCGTCGGATCGGCCGCGAAGCTGTGCACGGAATTCAGCACACCCGAACGCACCATGAACGTGGCCAGCAGGCAGAACGAGAAGGCCATGATGGCCAGCAACAGCGTCCAGCTCTTGAACAGCCCGCGCTTGTCGGTCACGGCAAGCGAATGGATCAGCGCGGTGCCCAGCAGCCATGGCATGAGGATGGAATTCTCCACCGGGTCCCAGGCCCAGTACCCGCCCCACCCCAGCTCGTAGTAGGCCCACCAGCTGCCGAGCGCAATGCCCACGGTGAGGAACATCCACGCCACCGTGGTCCATGGCCGGGTCCAGCGCGCCCACATCTGGTCGAGCTTGCCTTCCAGCATGGCCGCAACGGCGAATGCAAAGGCCACCGAGAAACCCACATAGCCGATGTAGAGCATCGGCGGATGGATGGTCAGCGCGAAATCCTGCAGCACGGGGTTCAGGTCCTGGCCATCCGGCCATGCCGGCTGCAGGCGTTCAAACGGATTTGATGTCGCCAGCGAGAACAGCAGGAAGCCGGCGCTGAGGATGCCCAGCACGCCAAGCACGCGCGCCACAAAGGGACGCGGCAGGCTGCTCGAGAATGCGGCCACCGCCAGCGTCCACACCGACAGCACGAACACCCAGAACAAGAGGCTGCCTTCGTGATTTCCCCAGGTGGCAGCCACGCGGAAGTAGACGGGCAGCGCGCTGTTGGAGCTGGCCACCACCAGCTTCACGGAAAAATCGTTGTTGACGAAGGACCACACCAGGCAGCCGAAGGCAAGTGCCAGCAGCACGAACTGGCCCGCCACCGCGGGGAATGAGGCCTGGATCCAGCGCTCCGAACCGCGCCATGGACCGACGATGCCGAAGAACGCCTGCGCTGTCGCCAGCAGCAGCGCGAGGATCATCGCGTACTGACCAATTTCAGGAATCATCAGCTGGTCTCCCGAAACCCCGCCCCTCAGGGCTGGGTTGCTGGTTGCGCCTCGAGGCGAGACTCGCCCTTCTTCAAGGCCGCGCCCACCGCGGGCGGCATGTAGTTTTCATCGTGCTTGGCAATGACTTCATCGGCAACGAACACGCCATGCTCGTCCAGCCGGCCATTGGCCCACACCCCGGTTCCTTCCTTGAACAGATCCGGCAGCACGCGGTCGTAGACCACCGGCACCTGGTTGCTGTAATCCGTGACGATAAACTGCACGTGCAGACTGCCCGGCGCGCGCTGCACGCTGCCTGCCTGCACCATCCCACCGATCTGGAAGCGCTTGCCGGGTGCCATGTGACCCTCGATTACTTCGGTCGGAGACTTGAATCCGATCCCGCTCTTCGAAGCCTGCAGCGCAAGACCGGTGGCAACGGCCGCACCAGCGACGATGCCGATCACCATCCACATGCGGCGCTGTCGCGGTGTACTCACTTTTCGTTCCTCATCGCCGCACGCCGGCGCGCGTCGCGACGGGCCCGCGCCAGATTGCGCCGCGCCCACCAGACATTGAGCAGCAGCGCGCCCACGCCCAGCGCATACGCTGTCCAGACGTAGAAGGCGTACCCCCGCATTTGGAAGAAGTCGGCCATGGTGCTGCTCAGATCCCCACTGCTTCGGCAGTCCAGGCGACGGTTCGTTCCCTGTTCAGCACCTCTGCCCTGGCACGCATCAGCAGGATGGCTACCAGCAACAAGGTGTGTCCCAAGGCGGAAAGCAGCAGTGGCCACAGCATCGAGGCATCCATGGCCGGACCTCCGCTGCGGAAAACGGTCGAGCCCTGATGCACCGAATTCCACCACACCACCGAATAATGAATGATGGGAACGTTCACCACGCCCACGATGGCAAGCAATGCACTGGCCCGGTCGGCCCGATCCGGGTCGTCGATTGCGCCGCGCAATGCCGAATAGCCCATGAAGAAGAAGAGCAGCACCAGCTCGAACACCAGCTTCGGATCCCATACCCACCAGGTACCCCAGGTGGGCTGGCCCCAGAGCATCCCCGTGACCAGTGCAACCGCGGTAATCACCGCCCCGGCCGGGGCAATTGCCACGGCCACCGCGTGACTCACCTTGATGCGCCAGATGAGCCCCACTGCTGCAGCAATCGCCAGCATCGTGTAGGCCATCAATGACAACCAGGCATTGGGCACATGCACATAGATGATGCGGAACGCGTCGCTCTGCAAGGCATCCGGTGGCGCGAAGGCCAGGCCCCACACCAGGCCAACGGCAACGAGGATAGCCCCCGGCCACGCGAACCACGGCGTGAGCTTGCCCGCCACTCTGTAGAAATGAGGCGGTGATCCGAATCGATGGAGCCAGGTCCAGGCCATGGCGGGCGAGTTTACCCCAGCGGCCTATTCAAGACTGATCCGTACGGCAGCGGCCGCGGCCAGCGGTGCCAGCGTCAGCGCCAGCACCGCCAGTGCGCCCAGCAGGTACAGCGGCGTGGCCGCACTGTCGCCAAGCAGCGCCAGCTGCGTGGCCCGCGCACCGAAAATCAGCGTCGGAATGGACAGCGGCAGCAGCAGCAAGGACATCAGTGCGCCGCCGCGCCTGAGACCCAATGTCAGCCCTGCACCGATTGCACCCATCAGTGACAGGCTGACGCTGCCGAGCAGCAGTGAAGCCAGTACGCCGGGAATTGAACCCACCGGTGCGCCGAGCGAAATCGCAGCCAGCGGACCAACAATCACCAGTGGCAACCCCGTCAGCAACCAGTGGGTCGCGGTCTTCGCCAGCAGCAACACACCAAACGGCTGGCCCGACAACGCGAACTGTTCCAGCGTGCCATCGTGGCCGTCTTCGCGGAACAGGAAATCCAGCGCCAGCATGGAAGCCAGCAGCAAGGCCACCCACAGTGCCGCCGGTGCAATGGTACGCAGCACGGCACCTTCCGAATTCAGTGACAACGGGAACAGCATCGTCACGATCACGAAGAAGGCCAGCGGCTGCAGCCATTCGCCCGGACGACGAAAGGCCAGCAGCAGATCGCGCGCTACCACGGTACGCGCAGCCGCCATCGCACCGACTTCCAGCTGCGCGCTCACGCCGCACGCTCGGGACTTTGCCACGTGCGTGAATCCACGCCCGGCAGTTCAAGGGCCTGGTGGGTCGCAAGCAGCGCCGCGCCGCCACCGGCCAGATGCTGCAACAACATCCTCGTCAGCACTGCCTGCCCGGCGGCATCCAGGTTCGCGGCCGGTTCATCCAGCAGCCACAGGCGCGCGCGCCACAGCGACAGGCGGGCCAGCGCCACGCGTCGCCGCTGGCCGGCGGAGAAACTGCGCACCGGCTGGTCGTGATCCAGATGATCGAGTTCAGCCTGTTGCAGGGCTGCGAGCATTTCCGGGACATCGACGCGACGCCGCAGGCCCAGCGAATAGCGCAGGTTTTCCATCGCGGTCAGATCGCCCTTCAGCGCCGCCTCGTGCCCGAGGTAGGCAAGCTCGCAATTGAACGCGTCGCGATCGCGCGCAACGGGACTGCCGTTCCAGAGGATCTCGCCACCTTCCGCGTACAGAAACCCGGCAATGCAGCGCAGCAGCGAGGTCTTGCCCGTGCCGTTGGGCCACAGCAGCTGCAATGCCTGCGCGCCGCGCAGGCTGAAACCCACACCCTGGAGCAGATGCCGGTCGCCACGCCACAGATGCAGTTGTCTGACTTCGAGCACGTGTTGTTCTCTGGTGCGGACGGCGGGAGTCGAACCCACACTCCCTTTCGGGAAGCAGATTTTAAGTCTGCTGCGTCTACCAGT
>CAYWDZ010000093.1:0-3331 GCA_964456255.1 uncultured Steroidobacteraceae bacterium
GGTCGAGGCGATGACGCTGGCCGACCGCATCGTCGTGATCAACGAGCACCGCATCGAGCAGATCGGCACGCCGATGGAAATCTACCGCCGCCCGGCGACGCGCTTCGTGGCGGGCTTCGTCGGCACGCCGCGCATCAACCTGGTTGCGGTGCAGGTGACCCAGGCCGGTGGCAAGGCAGTCGCGCGCCTGCCGGACGGCAGCACGATCGGCACGGACATTTCCTTCGCCGGCTCTGCGCAAGGTGCGGACATGACACTGGGCCTCAGGCCTGAATCCCTGCGGGTTGTCGCCAGCCCTGCCGGCGATATCCGCGGCACGGCGCGGGTGGTGGAGCGTCTCGGCGATCGCACGCTGGTGCATGTCGCGCTGCCTGACGGCACCTTGCTCACGGCTGAAGACCGCGGCGATTCCACGCTGCAGGCAGGCCAGGCTGTCGAGCTGGCCGTGGATGGCGCCGCCGCACACCTGTTCGCCGCCGACGACACGGCCTGGCACGCCGCGGCAAGCTGATGGCCAGCACACGGGAGTTGCCTGCCACGGGGCGCTGGCAGCGCTGGTCAGGCGCGCTGTTCGTTGCGCCCTATCTGGCGCTGTTCGCGTTGATGCTGATCGTGCCGCTCGTCATCGGCTTGCGGCTCTCGCTCACGCGCGGCGACCTGTTCGGCATCAAGGAATTCGTCGGCTTCGCGAACTTCGCGCGGCTCTTCTCCGATCCGGTGTTCCTGCAGACCGTGTGGAACACCTTGTACTTCGTGCTGCTGACTGTGCCGGTCATGACGATCATCGGACTGCTGCTGGCACTGGTGCTGAACCACCAGGCACGCTGGGCGGCCGTGCTGCGCGCCATCTTCTTCGCCTCGACGGTGCTGTCGGTCACCGTGGTGACCCTGATCTGGCGGCTGGTGCTGATCCCCGAGGGCGGGCTGGCGGCCGTCATCGCGAAGCTCATCGGCGCCGAACCCGTGGCCTTCCTCAGTGAACAGGCGCTGGCCATGCCATCGGTGGCAGTGACCACCATCTGGTGGGGTATCGGCCTGCCCATGGTGCTGTTCCTGGCAGCCCTGCAACAGGTGCCGCGCGATCTCTACGAAGCCGCGGCGCTCGACGGCGCATCGCGGCGGCGCACGCTGCTGTCGATCACGCTGCCTTCGATCCGGCGCACCATCGTGCTGGTGATCGTGGTGGAGATCATCCTGCAGTTCCAGCTGTTCGGTCAGCCGCAGCTGATGACCGGCGGCGGCCCGAACAATTCCACGCGGCCGGTGGTGCTGTTCATCTATGAAACCGGCTGGAAGCAATGGCAGCTGGGTTATGCCGCCGCGGCTTCGCAGGTACTGTTCGGCATGATCGCCATCGCGGCCATGGCGCAGTACTACTTCTCCTCGCGCAAGGAAGCCGCATGAGCGCGCCGGCTGTGAATCGCCCGCCACGCATCGGCGTCGCACTGGTGGTCATTGCCGCCATCGTGATGGTCACGCCCCTGCTGTGGGTCACCATCCTGAGCTTCAAGGACAATGCCGCGCTGATGGCCGACACCAGCTCGGCGTTCACGCCACCGTGGACGCTGGCCAACTATCGCAGCATCATCGGCGAGAGCCAGGTGTTCACCTGGCTCACCAACAGTCTGATCGTCTCCATCGCCATGACCATCGGCGTGCTGGCGCTGTCTTCGCTGGCCGGCTACGGCTTCGCGCGGCTGGCGTTCCCGGGGCGCAAGTGGCTGTTCGCCGCGGTGCTGCTCGGCCTCGCCATCCCCGAACAGGCGGTGATCATCGGCCGCCACCAGATGTTCAGCGCCGTGTCGCTGCACAACACCTACACCGCGCTGGTGGTACCGGGCCTGGCGATGCCCTTTGGCGTGTTCCTGATGACGCAGTACTTCCGCGCCATCCCGCGCGAGATCGACGAGGCGGCGCTGCTGGATGGCGCATCGCGGGCGCGCATCTTCTGGCGCGTGCTGCTGCCGCTCACGCTGCCGGCGCAGGCGACGCTGGGCATCTTCACCTTCTTTCACGCGTGGAACGACTACTGGTGGCCGCTGATCAGCGCCACCAACAAGGACATGCTCACGCTGACCGTGGGCATCGCCGCCACGCAGATGAATTTCGCGCAGACCGAAGGCATCGGCTTTCTCATGGCACAGGCCGTGTTCGCCGGCCTGCCAACGCTGCTGGTGTACCTGGTGTTCCAGAAGTACATCGTGCGTGCCGTTGCCGGGGCGGCCGGGCAGTGAAACCGCTCGCCGCATTGCTGCCGCTGTTGCTGCTGGCCGCCTGCGGCCGGCATGACGATCGCACCACGCTGACGATCCAGCGCTTCTTCGGCGCATGCCAGGCCGACTACGGCACGGTTGCAGATCCTGCGAAGGCCGAGGGTGAGTGCGGAATCATCACCGCGATGATCAACCAGTTCGAGGCCCAGAACCCCGACATCAGGGTCGTCGAGAACACCGTGGCGTGGCCAGGTTACGACCAACTCACCGCGCAGCTCGCAGCCAACGGGCCACCGGACCTGGTCACCATGCACAGCTCGGCCATTCCCGATTACGAGGCGCGCGGCCTGCTCGACGCGCTGGATGACGACCTTGCCGCCATCGGCATGAGCCCCGACACATTCACCGCCGCCGCGCGCGCTGGTGTCACGGTGCAAGGCCACACCATGGGCGTGCCCATCGATGTGTGGGCGCCGCTGTGGCATGTGAACCTGAACCTGTTCCGTGAAGCGGGCCTGGTCCAGGACGGCAAGCCCGTTATGCCCACCAGCACCGGGCAGTTCCATGCCCAGGCGCAGCAGTTCCGCGAGCGCACCGGCAAGCCCTACTTCATCCAGGTGACCAACAAGGATTTCGCGGGGCCGATGCGCATCTTCTATGTGTGGATGCTGCAGCAGGGTGCGCCGCTGTTCACCGATGCGGGGCACTCGAACTTCGACAGCCCGGAAGGCCGCAAGGCGCTGCAGTTCATGAAGGATCTGTACCAGAACGGCGAGAGCGCGAAGAACCTCGACTATGCCGGCGCGGTGTCGGCCTTCCTGAAGGGCGAAGGCGGCATCCTCGTTGACGGCACATGGATGGTGGGCCAGTTCGATGCCGCCGCGCATGACGCCGCGAGCCCGCTGTACCAGGGCTACGCGGTGCGCCCCTTCCCCTATCTCTTCGCAGGCAAGCGCGTGTCGCTGGTGGATGGCCACAACTGGGTGATGCCGCGCAACGCGCAGCGCACGCCGGCCCAGCACGAGGCCGCGTTGCGTTTCCTGAAGTACTTTGCCGCCAATGATTTCCAGTGGGCGCGCACCGGGCACTTTCCGGCCTATCGCGCCATCATCGAAAGC
>CAYWDZ010000093.1:3431-11216 GCA_964456255.1 uncultured Steroidobacteraceae bacterium
TTTCCAGTGGGCGCGCACCGGGCACTTTCCGGCCTATCGCGCCATCATCGAAAGCACTGAATGGCAGCAGCTGCCGCATCGCGGAGACATCGCCGAGATCACGCTCGTGGGAGAACCGCTGCCCAAGTACGTGCGGCGCCAGTCGCCCATCGAGTTCATTGTCGGCGAGGAAGCCTCCGCGGCCTTCACCGGCGTGAAGCCCGTCGAGCGCGCGCTGGCCGACATGCAGCGCCGCGCCGACGAGATTCTGCAGAGCTTTTAGTCTTCCTGAGGAGCATCCGTGCAACAGGCCCGCGTCATCGCCGACCGCGACTTCGTCATCGATTCCCTGGACCGCCGCGTGTTCGGCGCATTCGTCGAACACCTCGGGCGCTGCATCTACGGCGGCATCTACGAGCCGGGTCACCCGAGCGCCGACGATGACGGGTTCCGCCAGGACGTGCTGGCGCTCACCAAAGAGCTGGGCGTGACCATCATGCGCTGGCCCGGTGGCAACTTCGTCTCCGGCTACGACTGGCGTGACGGCATCGGTCCGAAGGACCAGCGCCCGCGCCGCCTGGACCTCGCGTGGTTCTCCACCGAGACCAATCACTTCGGCACCAATGAATTCGTCAGCTGGTGCCGCAAGGCCGGCATCGAACCGATGATGGCCATCAACCTCGGCACCAAGGGACCCGACGACGCGCGGCAGCTGGTCGAATACTGCAACCACCCCGGCGGCACCGAGTACTCGGACCTGCGCATCGCGCATGGTTACAAGAAGCCGCATGACATCAAGTTCTGGTGTCTTGGCAACGAGATGGATGGCCCCTGGCAGATCTGCCACAAGAACGCGCAGGAATACGGCCGCGCCGCGCTCGAAGCCGCCAAGGTGATGCGCTGGACTTCCGAAGGGCTCACCCTCGCCGCCTGCGGCTCTTCCTACCGCGAGATGCCCACTTACGGCACGTGGGAGTACGAAGTGCTGGAGCACTGCTTCGACAAGGTGGACTTCATCTCGCTGCACCAGTACTTCCACAACCGCGACAACGACATCGCGAAGTTCTTCACGCATGTCGACAAGCTCGACAGCTTCATCACCGAAGTCACCGCGATTGCCGACGCCGTGGCCGCGAAGCGCCGCAGCCCCAAGCGCATCATGCTGTCGATGGACGAGTGGAACGTCTGGTACAAGGCGCGCACACCCAACGACCTCGCCAAACCCGGCTGGCCCGAGGCCCCGAAGCTGCTCGAGGAGGTCTACAACTTCGAGGACGCGCTGGTGGTGGGCGGCGCCCTGATCACGCTGATCAACCATGCCGACCGCGTGAAGTCCGCGTGCCTCGCGCAGCTGGTCAACGTCATCGGCGCCATCATGACCGAGACCGGTGGCCCGGCCTGGCGCCAGACCATCTTCCACCCGTTCGCGCAGGCCTCACGCCTGGCGCGCGGCAATGTGCTCAGGCTGGTCACCGAGTGCGGCACCTTTGCCGCTGGCGACTACCCCACCGCACCGCTGCTGCTCAGTACCGCCGTGCATGACCCCGACACCGGCAAGGTGGCCGTATTCGCGCTGAATCGCTCGCGGGAACCGATGCAGCTTGCCGCCGAGCTGCGCGGCCTCGGAGACCTGGCGATCGCCGAGAGCTTCGAGTTGCAGCACAATGACCTGAAGGCCAGCAACACGAAGGACGCACCGCACACGGTCTCGCCGGTGAAACACCCGGCCTGCAGATTTGCCGATGGAGAACTGAGCGCCACACTCAAGCCCCTGTCCTGGAATGTCTTCGCACTGGGAAGAGCCTGAGCAGTACCCGACCCAAGGAGAAATGCAGTGAACACATTGATCACCGATCTCGTCGAACAGTTCGATCGCGGCACCCTGTCGCGCCGGCATCTGCTGCAGGGGCTGACTGCCCTCGCGGCAGCGGGCACAGCGCTGCCGGCCGCGGCGCAACAGGCGCCATTCAAGCCCTCACGCATCGATCACATCAGCGTGCAGACTTCGAATCTCGCGCGCTCGATCGAGTTCTACACCAAGGTGTTCGGCCTGAAGGTCCTGAGCGAGGACAAGCCCAACAAGATCTCGCGCATGGGCGTCACCAAGGTCATCGTGTCGCTGCACGAGAAGCCGCCGGTGGGCATCGTTGACCACTACGCCATCGCCATCGATGACTTCAACCAGGAGCAGGTGACGGCGGAACTCGCGAAGCTGGGGCTGAAGGCCGAGCAGCACCTGGACTACGGGTTCTTCGTGCGCGACCCGGAAGGCATTCCGGTGCAGATCGTCAGGACCTGAAGCGCAGGTTGCTCCGGGTCAGCTCGCCAATCGACCGGCAGCCCATCAGCTTCATGCCGCGTTCCAGTTCCGCGCGCATCAGGCCCAGCGCCCTTTCAACCCCGGACTGCCCCGCGGCAGCCAGCGGAAAGAGGTAGTAGCGGCCGAGGCCGACGGCCTTGGCGCCCAGCGACAGCGCCTTGAGTACATGCGTGCCACGCTGCACGCCGCCATCCATCATCACGTCGATGCGGTCACCCACGGCATCGACGATCTCGGCCAGCTGGTCGAAGCCGCTGCGCGAGCCATCCAGCTGCCTTCCGCCGTGGTTCGACAGGATGATGCCGGTGCAGCCGATGTTCACCGCGCGGCGCGCATCCTCCACCGACATCACGCCCTTCAGGCAGAACTGGCCGTTCCATTCCCTGACCATGCCGGCCACGTAGTTCCAGTCCATCGACTGGTCCAGCATCTCGCTGAAGTAGCGGCCGATCGAGATCGGGTCGCCCTTCATGTCGATGTGCTCTTCGAGCTGCGGCATGCGGAAGCGCTCGTGCGTGGCGTAGTTGAAGCCCCACATGGGCTTCAGCGCGAACTGCAGCAGCGCGCCGGGAGTGAGCTTCATCGGAATGGCAAAGCCCGTCCTGAGATCGCGCTCGCGATTGCCGCCGGTGATCGTATCCACCGTGAGCATCATGACGTCGACGCCCGCGCGCTTCGCACTTTGCAGCATGGCGCGGTTCAGGCCGTGATCCTTGTGCACGTAGAACTGGTAGCACTGCGGCGTGGCGTAGGTCTTGCGCAGTTCGGCCATGCTCACCGTGCCCAGCGAGGACACCCCGAACATGGTGCCGAACTTCGAGGCGGCAGCCGCCACCGAGTATTCGCCGGTGTGGTGAAACAGCCGCTGCAGCGCCGTGGGTGAGCAGTACACCGGCAGCGCGAGCTTCTGGCCCATCGCGGTCACCGACAGGTCGATGTCCTTCACGCCGCGCAGCACATTGGGCACCAGGTCGCAGTCATCGAATGCCCGGGTATTGCGCCGGTACGTCACTTCATCGTCGGCGGCGCCATCGATGTAGTTGAACAGCGGCCCGGGCAGGCGGCGCCGGGCCAGCCTGCGAAAGTCCTGGAAGTTGTGGCAGTCGGTGAGACGCACGGATCAGCGACTATGTGGCGTAGGCGTAGATCGTCGCCAGCACACCGAGCACCGAGGCCAGCAGCACGCTGTGCTTGATGGTGAAGCGGAACAGCCGCGCCTCCTCGCTGCGCGCCATGCCGGTCGCAGCCACCGCCACCGCGAGACTCGTGAGGCTGATCATCTTGCCCATCACCCCGCCGGCGGAGTTCGACGCGGCCATCATCGCCGGGTTCAGGCCCAGGCTGTTGGCCGTGACCACCTGCAGGTTGCCGAACAGCGCGTTCGAAGACGTATCGCTGCCGGTCAGGAACACGCCCAGCCAGCCCAGGATCGAGCTGAAGAACGGGAACATGATGCCGGTGAGCGCGAATGCCTTGCCGAGCGTGACCGTGGCACCGCTGTAGTTCATCACGTAGGCCAGCGCCAGCACGCACATCATGGTCAGCAGCGAGAACGCCAGCTGCTTGCCCACGCGGCCCAGGATGCCGAAGTAGGTCTTCAGCGGCACGCGCAGCACGAGGGCCGCGGCCATGGTCGCCAGCGCGCAGGCGCTGCCCGCCGCGGCCAGCCAGTTGAAGGTGAAGCGGGCCGCGTATGGCGCCGGTGTGGCGACCATCGGTGCCGAACGCTCTATGAGGTTATGCAGCCCGGGCCAGTCGAACACGATGTTGGTGGTCTCCAGCATCGCCTTGGTCTTCGGGTTGCCCCAGATCAGCACGAAGAACACCAGGAACAGGTACGGCGACCAGGCCAGCAGCGTGGGCCCGAAGCCATGCTTCTGTGGCACGAACGCGGCCTGGTGTTCGCCGGCCATCACGAAGCTGTCCTTGGGCTGCCACACCTTGAACAGCACGACCAGGCCCACTATTGCCGTCAGCGCGGCCAGGATGTCCACCAGCTGCGGCCCCACCAGGTTGGAGACCGCCAGCTGCACGCTGGCAAAGCACAGCCCGCACACGAGTGCGGCGGGCAGCACGCCTTTCAGGCCGCGCCAGCCACCCATCACCAGCACCAGATAAGCCGGAATCAGCACCGAGATCGGCGCGCACAGTCGCCCCACCCAGCTGCTGAGTTCCAGTTCGGGCAGACCCGTGGTACCGGCCAGCGTAACCACAGGCACGCCGATGGAACCGAACGCCACCGGCGCGGTGTTCGCGAGCAGGCAGATGCCTGCGGCATAGTAAGGAGAGAAGCCCAGGCCGGTGAGCATGGCCGCCGCCACGGCCACCGGTGTGCCAAAGCCCGCCGCACCCTCGATGAATGCGCCCAGCGCGAAGGCGATCAGGATCGCCTGCAGCCGGCGGTCAGTGGTCAACCCGCCGATCGAGTCCTTGATGATGGCGAACTTGCCCGTCTCTTCCGTGATCCGGTACAGCACCACGGCCCAGTACACGATCCAGCCGATGGGCAGCAGCGCAAACGCCCCACCCATCGTGGCGGAGCTGACGGCCAGCCCGGCCGGCATGCCGTACACGCCGATCGCGATCACCAATGCCGTGGCGAGGCCGGCGAGGCCCGCGATCCACGCGGGCTTGCGCAGCACGCCGATCAGGATGAGCGGCACCAGGATCGGCAAGGCTGCCGCGGCGGCCGACCAGCCGAGGCTGTCCATCAGGGGTTGGTAGTTCTGCTGCCACATGTTGTTCTCTTTCTATGCCAGTAGAGGTTGAAGAAGACGCGTCCGCTCAATCCTTGAAGAAGGGCTCCACCTTGCCCTTGTACTGCACGGTCAGCGGCTTGCCGCGACGATCCAGCGTCTTGCCGATCACGACACGGATCCAGCCTTCGGAAATGCAGTACTCCTCGACATTGGTGCGCTCCACGCCATTGAAGCGGATGCCGATGTTCCGCGCCAGCAGCTTCTCGTCGTGGTAGCGGCTCTCGGGATCCACAGACAACCGGTCAGGCAGCGTGTCTGCCACTGGCGCTTCGTCGGTCACGGTGTGTACCAGATCGGCGATGAATAGGCGCGCTCCTGAATGCTGGCCGGATACTTGGTCACGCTGACGTCGATTCCCAGCGCCACGGCATCGTAGAGCGAATGACGCGGCGTCGGAATCTCCAGCACACGCACGTAGTAGAAGGCTTCCTGGTTCGGCTTGAAGTCCGGGTCGGTCCACACCGTGGCGAGCTGGGCCGTGCCGATGGTGTTCTTGTACATCGCGGTGGCGACATCGACCGTGTTGCCCACGGCCGGCAGCTTGCCGTCGGCGCCAATCTTGCGATTGCCCGACCACGCAACGTCATAAACCTTCTGCTGCGGCTGCTTCCTGTCGTCGAGCCAGCCCTTCACGACCTGGACGCGATCGAGGTTGGCACCAACCGGATCCTTGACGGCCAGAATCAGGAATGAAGGCGCCTTGCCCTTCGGCGCGGCGGTGAGATCGCTGCCCATCGGCACGCCCTTCCTGTAGCCGACCGCAGCGAGGTCTGTTGCCCTGGCATCGGCGGCAGCAAAGGAGAAGCCGCCAAACATGCGCAACGAGATGCGGGTGCCGGTGGTGCCATAGACCTCCTTGCGCTTCATCCCCGCGAAGATGCCTTCACGGGTGTTCTCATCGGCCCATACCGCAGTCAGACCGGATGCCGACATCTCCCATGACGGGAAGATCACCGCGCGCTGTCCGGCAACCGGAGCATGCTGGCTGAGCCGGGAGTCGCTGGCGATCTTGCCGAAGAAATTGTTCTCCTCGACCGAGGTCAAGCCCACGTGACCATCGGTGGCGCCGATCAGCCCGAACTTGAAGGGGTTGGCGCCCAGCGAGTTCTGGAACGCAAGGCCGCGCATCAGGCCGGTGCGCGCGTAGTCGGCCTCGGTGGGCGTGACGGGCGTCCCGACCAGCAGCTTGCGACGCACTTCGTAGTCGGCGAATTCGTCAGTCGGAGCCAGTTCCGGCGCTATCTCGGATGTTCCCTTCATCTGCGTGACTTCAACCAGCGATTCCCAGCGCGCGCGGTTGCGGGCGTACTGCGCATCCAGCGGACGGCCGTCGCTGTCCACCACGTCGAACATCAGGCCACCGGAGATATTGGAGTTGTGCGGGATGGCGATGAAGTCGATGCCCACCCGCTTCGAGGTGGCATCCAGCCACGCCCACAGGTCTTCCGGCCGGTTGCTGTCCACGCCCTGCAGCGAATAGAACTGCCCGGCCGCGTAGGGAACGAACTGGCCGGCCTGCCTGCCATTCGCATTGGTGATGACATTGCGATGCAGGTTCTTGCCGCTGATCATCGCCGTCCATTCCCAGCCGAACAACGTGGTGAAGGTGCCGGGAATGTTGTTCTTCTCGGCCGCATCCACTTCCTTCTGCCACGTGGCGCTGCGCATCTCGGGGTTCGTCACGTTCTGCAACACGTTCAGCGCCGGATTGGCGCGCGCGTAGCCCTGCAGCCCGGTCCAGGGCTTCTCCTTCGCTGCGGCCAGCATGGTGCGCCCGATTTCGCTCTTTTCCATCACCGGATCGCCGGATGACACCAGCGCGTCGACGCCGAGGCTGTCGGAGTGGTCCGTCACCGCCAGGAAATCCAGCGGCCGGTCGATCTGCACCTTGGTGTCGAGCGTCTTGTGATACACCGGGATGCCGCGCGCGAAGCGATAGGCGTCATCCGGCGTCATGTAGGTGTTGCCCACGCCATAGGCATCGAGCGAATAGTTGGTATGCAGGTGCAGGTCGCCCCAGTAGAGGTGGCGCTCCTGGCCGATCGCACCGCCGGAAAGTCCGATGGCGAGGAGGCCAGTGGCAATGGCAAATCGGGAACGGCGCATGGGCTTTCCTCTGGGCGGGAACTCGGTCCGGGATTATAGGCGAGTGACGCGCCCCGACAGCCACTTCATGCCAGCCACGCGAGCAGCGCCCCGCTGACGGCCCCGGGTCGCTCCATGGTGCTCATGTGCCCGCATTCCGGCACGCTCACCAGGTTGCTCCCCTTGATCAGGCGGGCCATCTCTTCATGGCGTGCGAGCGGGCTCCAGCTGTCTTCGCGACCACACAGCACCAATGTCGGCAAGCGAAGCCCGGACAACAACTCCGTGCGGTCGGGTCGAGCGAGCAAGGCGCTGATCTGCGCCGCGAACTGCGCCACGGTGGCGCGCGCGATCATCGCGTGAATGGCGTCCATCAGCACCGCATCGGCAAGTCGTGCCGGATGCACCATGCCGCGTGCCCAGTCGCGGGCCATGACCAGCATGCCATCTCGCCGCGCCATCTCGAGCAGCCGGTAGCGGCCTGCCGTCTCGCGCTCTCCCGCTGCGCCGGCTGCGAGTGCTTCGTAACCGGTATCGAGCAATGCCAGGCGCGACACGCGCTCCGGAGCCCGCGCCATCACTTCCAGTGCGACCCGCCCACCCATGGAATGGCCCGCAAGCGCGAATCGGCGCGGTGCACGA
>CAYWDZ010000094.1:0-11185 GCA_964456255.1 uncultured Steroidobacteraceae bacterium
GAACCAGAACGGCACCGCGCTGTTCGAAGGCATCACGGTGCTGTTCCTGGCGCAGTTCTACGGCGTGGATCTCGCGCTGGTGGATCAGGCCATCGTCATGGGCGTCTGCATCCTCGGCGGCATCGGCACCGCCGGTGTGCCATCGGGCTCGCTCCCGGTGGTGGCCATCATCCTCGGCATCGTCGGCGTGCCGGTGGAGGGCGTGGGCCTGATCCTCGGCGTCAACCAGCTGCTGGACATGTGCCGCACCACCGTGAACGTGAGCGGCGATCTGGCCATTGCCACGCTGGTGGCGGGGAGGGAGCGCACTACTTGAACTTGCCCTGCAGGTGCTCGGCCATCTTCGTGCCCAGCGCCCTGGTAACCAGCGCGTAGCCGGCGTAGTCCTCGTCCACGAGCACACCCTTCTTGTCCACGGTGATGAAGGGAACATCCTTCATGCGAAGGTAGACCCCGGAGTACTCCATGCCCGGGTAGTACATGCTCTGGCCGGTGTCCGCGATCGGGTTCGGCCCGAACATGTACAGGCCCGCGCCGCGCATGTCGATGGACTTGTCCTGCGCCTGCACCACGTTGTAGAGGATGACCACCGCGTCGACTTCCAGCGCCTTGGCCAGCTCGCTGCCGAGCGAATTGGCCGTCTTGCCGATGCCGACGCCGGTCTGGCCCAGCTGGAAGTGGTTGCCCCTCACGTCACCGACGGTAACCAGCTCGAGCACCCGATAGCCATCCGGAGCTCCCCACTGCCACTGATCTCCGCCGGATTTCGACTGCAGGCCGCGCAGGATTGACCCGAGCGCACCGCGCTCCATTTTCAGATTGGTGTAGGCCTCTTTCTTTGCGGGACTGTCAAGGAACTCATGCGGCTCCAGCAGCTGCATGCCGGCCGCGGCAAAGCTTTCCTTCAGCGCTCCGATACCGGCATCGCGCAGTTCATCGGCCAGTCGGTCGATCTCGCCGGCATCGACACTGCGCGTGCGCGTGTTGGTCACCCGGTATTTGTAGCTGCCGCCGTAGATGCTGTAGCTCTTCTCCTTCTTGTTGCCACAGTCCCAGACATAGAACGAGACCAGCGCCACGCGCGCCGGCGGCTTGCCCATCTTCTTGTAGTACGGGACCAGGCCCCGTCCGCTGTCCATGCCCTGGTTGTCGCCGTTCATCATGCTGATATCGACGTCCTTCAGCACCTTGGCAAAGTCGGTTCCCAGCTCTTTTTCGAACATTCCGCCGGCAGTCGCCGGCGCCGCCGCAACAACAGAAAGAACGATTGCGGCCTGAAGCAGACTACGCATGGACATGGAGCCTCCGCTGAATCTGGTTGGAACGATCAGGTCATGAGCCGAGAACAGATTTTTCCCCAGCCAACGCTGGCCGGCAAGATGGGGCCGGCTATCGGTCTACGACTGCCGCAGGACAGGCCTGCTCAGCGACTGGCTGACGTGACCCTGAGGAGCGCGCCCTGCTCCTGGTCCACGAGGATGTACAACGATCCGTCCGGCGCCTGCTTCACGTCGCGCATCCGCTGGTGCAGTTCGCTGAACAGCGTTTCGCGGCGCAGCTCCTCCATCTTCTCGTTCAGCAGCACGCGATCGACCCGGCCGGTGCCCGGGACCTCGCCCAGCCTCAGGCCGCCGACGAACAGATCCCCTTTCCACTTCGGCAGTGCATCGCCGGTATAGAAGGTCAGGCCGCTCACCGAGATGGAGGGCGTCCAGTACACCAGCGGCGGCTCGAATCCATCATGCGTCGGGATGTTGGCCTTGTTCTGCCACGGACCGGGATACGTGCGGCCCAGGCTCACGATGGGCCAGCCATAGTTCCTGCCGGCGACGATGTGGTTGATCTCGTCGCCGCCATTCGGGCCCATCTCTGACAGATACACCTCGCCAGTGGCGGGATGCACGGTGAGGCCGAGTGCGGCGCGATGGCCCATCGAATAGATCTCGGCGCGGTAGCCTTCCCTGCCCGCGAAGGGATTGCCAGGCGCCGGCTTGCCATCATCGGTGAGGCGCAGCACCTTGCCGGAGAGCACCTTCGGATCCTGTGCGGCGTCATTGCTGCCGCTGGCGAACCACAGCAATCCGTCGGGAGTCATGGCCAGCGCAGTCGCCCCGCCAATGCCTTCGCCCGCGAGCAACTCCCGGACATCGACCAGCTTCATGCCGTCGAGCCGCGCCCGCACGATCACGCCTTCACTGCGATCGCCCACGGCCTTGTTGACCGTGAAATAGATCAGTCCATTGCGCGCGAACTGCGGATGCACGACGAGACTCATGTAGCCGTGCACGGCGCCGAGCGAACCACTGTTGCCGCGGAACACGGACGGCGGCCCGCCGGTGATGGGCTGCGGCAGTAGCTTGCCGTTACGCACCATGCGCAGCTCGCCCTTGCGCGTGGTGACCAGCAGGTCGCCGCTGGGCAGAAACGCCATGGCATACGGCCATTCGAGCCGTGCGAGGACGCTGACGGTGACGTCCATGGTTTCGGCGGTGTGGAAGGTCCACGGCCCATCACCG
Source organism: uncultured Steroidobacteraceae bacterium (assembly GCA_964456255.1). GTDB lineage: Bacteria > Pseudomonadota > Gammaproteobacteria > Steroidobacterales > Steroidobacteraceae > ZC4RG30. Next base: position 2,517 of record CAYWDZ010000094.1, read on the forward strand.
AGCGGCTGGCCTTCGAGGCCCGTCGGAGCAACCGGCGCGCCGCGTGCAAAGGGCACGGTCTGCTGCGCGTGAACGGCAGCGGTTGCGAGGGCGGCAATGCCGATGGCGATGAGTCGGGAAGATCTGTTCATCGGATGAGTCTACCTCTGCGCCGAATCGATTGGCGTGCTGCGCTTGAACGCCAGCAACAGATTGCCCGGCACGCCCATCAGTCCGTAGCCGGACTGCACGAACAACAGCCCGTTGCCTGCCACGACACTGGCATTGTCGATGGCCCCGCCATGCCCCTCGACACCGTTCACGGTGGCAAAGGCGCGCGCCGTGTCGAACGAAAACAGCTGCGTGCCGCTGGCGCCGTCGAAGATCTTCACGAAGCCGTCGTTGGTGCCCTGCACGACGGCGCCATGCACCAGCAGCGTGGCCGCCGACATCCCGTAGCTGCTCTCGCAGCTGCGCAATTCCTGCCGGCGCGTGCCGCTGCAGTCGGGCTGGTGCAGGTACTTCCACCTGATGTCGCCGCTCTCGATGTCCAGCGCATACAGCCCCGGCGTCACCGCGTCGGCCGTGGGGCCGGTGCTCATGTTGTTCGGCGCGAACAGCGTGCGGCCATCGAAGGCCATGCCCCAGTGGATGCCGCCCATCGCGCCGCCACCACCGACCTTGGTGCTCCACACCGGTTTGCCGTTGTCGGGGTCGAGCGCCCAGACTACGCCGCTCTTCTGCCCGGCCACCACCAGGTCGCGCCCCGTCGGCGTACGTGCCAGCAGGATGCCGGCGCCGAAGTCCCAGTCCTTGTTGATGCTGGTCCCGGGCGGACAGTTGGGGCCATCGGGATCGTTCATGCACCCGGTGAGGAAGATGTCGTTGGGCGTGGTCTGGTATTTCCAGGCCAGCTTGCCGTCCTTCATGCGGATGGCAAGGATGGCATCGGAAGTATCGGTGGCCGGAGCAGAAGTGTTTTCCCCGGTGCCCACGTAGATCAGCCCGCGCTTCTCGTCGATGGCGGCGGCGCTCCAGATCGGCGCGCCGGAGGGCCCGTACTGCTGCGTGCCGACGCGGCTCACCGTGGTTTTCACGGCATCCTTCATCGTGTGGTAGACCCACAGGCGCTTGCCCGTTCGCGCATCGAGCGCCACGACCGCGCCATGGCTGGTGCAGCATTCATACTCGGGCGCCGCGCCCATGTTCAGTTCGCCTGACGAGATCGGCACGAACACCCGGTCCTGGTACAGCACCGGCATCGCGGTGACGTTCGAAACGCTGGTGACCTTCACCGTCGTGCTCCAGATCACCTTCGGCGTGACGGCATCCATCATCAGCACATGCGCGGCCGCATCGGCGAACAGCAGCACCTGGCGGCCATCGGCGAGCCGGTGGTACCCGAGCGCGGTGCGCAGCGGTACATCGTGTTCATACACCCACTTCACGCAGGGGTTTGCGCCGCCGATGTCGAGCGCGAACAGCTGCCCCGAATCGACGATGGCGAGGTACATGGTGTTGCCGACGATCACCGGCTGCGCGCGCATGTTGGCGGTCTGCGGGAAGGCCATAACCCACGCCAGCTCCAGCTTGCCCATGTCGCCGGTGGCGAGGCCTGCCTGCTGCGCGGTCAGCCGGCGGTGGTTGTGCGCATCGATGCCCCACTGGCCGACGGTGGGCGTACCCGTATCGACCTTGAGCCGCCCGGCCGTGCAGGTGTGGGAGGAAATCCAGCTGTTGTCGACATCGGCGGTGGCGGCAAGGTAGCTGACGACGTTGTCGATGTCCGCGGGCTTCAGTGCCGCCGCCTGCACCTTCATCTTGCCGTTGGTCAGCGCGTAGGAGACGGCGCGCGGGCCCATGCGCTTGAGCGTGTCGATGGGCGGTGCCTTGGTTTCGGCAGGTTTGTCATGGCAGGCGGCGCAGCTGCGCTGGTAGATGGCCTGGCCAGCCTGGTTGCTTGCAGCGCTGTGCACGGCCGGCGTCTGCGCGACGGCCAGCGACGCCAAGCAACCGAGCGCAACCGTGGCGGTGAGTTGTTTCATCAGGGCCTGCGGTAGTGGAACGGCACGGTGAACTGTGTGGGCAGCATCTCGCCCGCGCCCGCCTCGTTCCGCGCCCACCCGCCCTTGTAGAGCACCTGGTACGTGGGCTCCAGGTACAGGCGGCTGAACTTCCAGACGCCGTTCTCTTTCACCAGCTCGCTCTCGTAGATGCCACCGCCCCACAGCGGGCGGCCTTCGCTGTCACGCGCGAGCTGCAGCAGACGCGAGCGGATCTTGGCGCTGTTGCCATCCGCCGCGACATGGATTACCGGCTGCAATTGCAGCTGGCTGTTCAGCGCGTCCTGCTTCGGGCCTTCAGGGCCCAGCGCATTCAGCATTCCCACGATGTCGTCGCGCCCGGTGATCTGCATGCCATCAATCTGCAGCACGCCATCAACGGCAAACAGCTGTGCAATGTCCGACCAGAGGGACTTCTCGGCGTAATACCCGTAGGCGTTCTGCAGGTTCTCGACCTCGTGCCAGTCCATCACGCGCTGCACCTGTTTCAGTGCCGCGGCCAGCTCGCGACTCGACGGCATCTTCATTGGCGTCGCAGCCAGAGAGCGCGGCGCACTCATCGACGGCGCATCGAAGTGCAATGGCGGGGTGAACACCTTCGGATAGGCCTCGTACTTTACCGTGGGCGGACGATCGGGCGGCAACTCCTTGCTCGGCGCCGGCGCGGGCAATGCACTCTTCGCCCAACCCTGGTCGTAGTCCGTGACCAGGATGGTGTACACGTGCATGGCCTTGATCATCCACGCATCGCCCTGCTTCACGTATTCGTTCTCGGCCACGTTCTGCACGATGCGCGCGGGCTCGCCGCCACCACCGGTGAAGGCGAGTTCGAAGATGCGTGCCTGTGCGGCGTGGCCATCCGGCGCGATCGTCACGATCGGCTCGAAGTACATGTGATCGTTGAGCCGGCCCTTGCGCAGGCCCCGCGGCCCATCCAGTTCCAGCGCACGGCGGATGTGATCGCGCCCCTCGTACACACCGGCCTGCCCCACTTCGCGTGTGCCATCGGGTGCGAACAGCGCCGCGGCTTCCTTCCACATGCCGCGATCAACGTAGTAACCCCAGGCGTTCTGCAGGTTCTGCACGGCCTGCTCGTCGGCCAGCCGCTGCGCGCGGCGCACCAGGTCGGCCGCGTAGCCATCCCACGAAGCTGGCCGGACGTACCCGACCACCGCCTGCACCTGCTGCGGCGGCTGCATCGTGCCGCGGTTCGGATACGGGAACGGCACCACACATATAGATGTGTCGGCCTCGCAGGGGTCGCGCCAGTCCCGATCGGCCGGATGCGCGAGGTTGAAACGGATCGGCGAGCGGTCGGCCGCACCCGGCGGCCTGGGCGCCGGCTTCGTCCAGCCATTGTCGTAACCACCGCCTGAGCCCGCGTAGGCGGTGAGCACCTTGATCTTCCAGGCACCGTCCACCTTCACGTAGTCGAAGCGGTACAGCGAGTCGGCCCACGTGGCCGAGGACCCGAAACGCCCAAGCATGCCCAGCACGCGCCAGCGTCCGGTGGCAGTGGCGCCATCCGCAGCGAGATCCACCACCGGCTGCAGGATGGTGTGGTTGTAGATGCGCCCTTCGGCCAGGCCCTGCTGGCCCTGCCCCAGGTTCTCCACGAACATCGCGCGGATGCTGGCCTTGCCGTCGAAGCCGCCGCTCGGGTAGTTCGCGATCGCATCGTCGGCGAACAGGTCGGCCAGTTCATTCCACAGCCCGCGGTCGGCGTAGTAGCCGTAGGCGCGCTGCAGGTTCTTGAGGGCGCGCACGTCCTCGGCGCGGATCAAGGCGGTTTCGAGCTGGTTGATTCCGACTCGCGCCCCGATGCCGGAGTCGGCCGCACCGGCCGCCATGACGCAGAGGCCCGCCAGCGCAGCGGCAGACAGGTAATGGAGGGCCCGGTGCATCATTGGGTCGCAAGTCTAACGCCGCCGATGCAGCCGCCACCATCGCGCCGTACACTGCCCTGCAAAAGGAGAATGTCATGGGGCGTCATTCGGACCGTTCGATCATCGTCACCGGCGCAGCCGGGGCCATCGGCTATGCCACCTGCGAAATCCTCGCGCGCGAGGGCGCCAGCGTACTGCTCGTGGACATCAACGCGAAGGGTCTTGCAGAACGCACAGCTGCGCTGCGTTCCGCAGGCCACCGCGTGGAGCAGTGCGTGGCCGACTGCGGCGAGGAAGCAGACGTGAAGCGCTACGTGCAGGCCGGTCTCGACGCCTTCGGCCGCATCGACGGCTTCTTCAACAACGCCGGTGTGGAGGGCGACCTTGCGCCCACCCATGAATATGCCGTGGCCGAATACGACCGCATCATGCGCGTGAACCTGCGCGGCGTGTTCCTCGGCCTGCGCCATGTATTGCCCCACATGGTGCAGCAGGGCAAGGGTTCAGTGGTGAACACGGCCTCCATCGGCAGCGAACTGGGCCTCGCCGGTGCCTGCGCCTACAACGCCGCCAAGCACGGCGTGGTGGGCCTGACGCGCACTGCCGCCAGCGAAGTTGCCCAGAAAGGCGTGCGCGTGAACTGCGTGGAGCCGGGCGTGATCGAAACACCGCTGTTGGTCGAAGTGCTCGAGAAGATGTTCCATGGGGACATCCAGAAAGGGCTGGATACCCTGGGCAAGGTCGCTACGCTCAACCGCTGCGGCCAGCCGGACGAGGTCGGCCGTGTCGTATCCTTCCTGCTCTCCGACGAGGCCAGCTTCGTGAACGGCGCCGCCTGGGAAATCGACGGCGGGGCGATGGCCACGATCAGAAACGATATTTGATATCCGGACACCATGAGGGGAAATCCATGAAGAACCTGTTGAAGATCGCGGCAATCGCACTCATCGCCATGCCGGCGCTGGCCGACGTTTCACTGAACGGCGTGCGCGTCGGCGCGAAAGACACGGAAGGCCTGGCCAAGTTCTACAGCGCCGCGTTCGGCATGGCGGAGGTGCAGCGCATACCGCAACAGGGCCAGAGTGGGCCCGAAATCATGCTGAACTTCGGCAAGACACCAGCGGCCGCGCAGGCGAACCGCAACAAGCTGGGCGGCAGCGACATCGTGATCATGCCGCGCGCATCGGATGACGTGAAGGACGAGATCGCGCACGTCGTGCTGAACGTCACCGACATCGATGCCACGGTGGCGGCAGTGAAGGCCGCCGGTGGCAAGATGGAGCGCGACGTGTTCGTGTACGGCGGCACCATCAAGATCGGCATGGCAGTTGACCCGGCCGGCAATCACATCGAGCTGATCCAGGGCGCGGGACAGGTCAAACTCTAGTCGAGGCCGGCTTCCTTCAACACGGCACCGGCGACGTTGAACCCTTCAGCGGCCGCCGGGATGCCGGCATACAGCCACACCTGCATCAGCGTCTCGCGGATTTCTTCCTTGGTCACGCCGTTTGCGATCGCGCCCTGCACGTGATATTTCAGCTGCGGGCTGCGCCCCAGCGTGGCCAGGATCGCGATCGTGAGCATGCTGCGCATCCTGTGATCGAGAGGCGCCACGTTCCACGCCTCGCCGAAGCACTGCTCGGTGACGATTTCCTCGAAGCGCCGCCGGAACGGCGAGGCGTTATTCAGCGCGTCCTCCGCGCCGGCCTTGCCGAACATCTTGCGCCGCAGGGCGAGGCCCGCTTCTTCCAGTTTCTTGTCCATGTCACTTCTCCGTCTTTGATCTGGCGTCCGCTGCAAATGCAACGAAGGCACGTGAACTGTCGGCCGCTGCGCCCTGCTGTTCGCGAGCAGCGGCGAAGCGCTCGCGCGCCTGCCTGAACAGCGGCAGGTCGAGGTGGATGTCATCGCCGAGATCCGCGGCGATGCGCACATCCTTGGCGATGAGTCCCAGCGCGAAGCCCGTGGCGAACTTCTTCGGGATCACATGCTCCTTCGCCACCAGCTCGGTGACGAAGCTGCGGCCGGTCGAGGCATTGAGCACATCCACCATGGTCTTGGGGTCGAGCCCGAACTGCTCGCCAAGCGTGAGCCCCTCGGCCACCGCGATCATCGTGGAGCCGGCGATGATGTTGTTGATGGCCTTCATCGCATGGCCATTGCCCAGGCCACCGAGCACGAACAGCTGGTTGCCCATGGCCGACAATACCGGCGTGACCTTCTCCAGAACCTCGGGTGAGCCGCAGCCGATCATGATGGCCAGCGTGCCAGCTTCGGCGCGCGTGCGTGCACCGGATACCGGCGCATCCACCAAAGTGATGCCGTGGCGTGCGAGTACCGCGCCGGTCTCGCGCGTGAGCAGCGGCTCCGCGGAACTCATGTCGATGCACACGGCGCCCGGCTTCAATGCCTTGAGCAGCGCACCGCCTTCGGCGCGCGTCAACACTTCCTGCACCACCTTGCCGTCCGGCAGCATGGTGACGATGAACTCGCACTCACCAAGGCCCGCGAGTGATTCGGCAGCCGCGCAGCCCAGCTCGCGTGCCACCTGCGCCGCGCGGCCCGGCGCCGCATCATGAAGAGTGACCGCAAACCCCTTGCGGACCAGATTGGCGGCCATGGGCGTGCCCATGGTGCCGATGCCGATGAAACCGACCCGAGTCATGCGCGCCCCCCCTTTGCAGAGGGCGCGACTCTAACATCCCGTCCCGGTTGGGATCAGAACCGGTACCGGGCGGTCAGCGACCGGGCCCCTTTGGGGTTGTGGCCTGTTGCGCACTGCAACTCTGCTAGGCTCGCCAGTCCAAGGTGGACGTTGCCGCGCAAGGATTGAACTTCCTCCACGTGCGGACGATCCACGCCAATCGCTCATTACCAGATTAGGGGGCTTCTCATGAATTCCATTCGTCGATCCACGTTTGGCGCGCTGTTGATCAGCACTGCCGCGTGCATGTCCCTGAGTGTGTGGTCCGCATCCGCGCTTGCCCAGGCACCTCCGGGACCAGGGCCGGGCCCTGGCCAGGCTCCAGCGCGCGGCGGTGGCGGTTTCAACGCCGACCCGCGCGCCGAACAGCGCACCTATCACCTCGATGGCGCGAACATCGATGTGCCGTACTGCCTGTACAAGTCCTCGAAGGTTTCCAGGGACAAGCCGGCGCCGCTCATCGTGTCACTGCACGGCATGGGGGCTCCGCCCACCATCATGTGCAACAAGACAGCGATCGATCTGGCTGAAGAGAACGGCTACATCCTCGTGGCACCGATGGGCTACAGCACCACGGGCTGGTTTGGCTCGCCGGTGATCAACATGGGCGCAGGGCGCGGCCCCGGGCGCGGACCGGGCGCACCGGGCGCACCGGGCGCGGCGCGTGGGCCGGGACCAGGTGCAGGTCCGGGTGCAGGTCCGGGTGCTGGTCCTGGTGCAGGCCCGGGTGCGGGCGCTGCCGCCGGCGGCCCCAGCAATGACGACATCGCTAAGTGGAGCGAGGCCGACGTGATGAACGTGCTGGGCTTCATGCGCAAGGAATTCAACGTGGATCCGAAGCGCATCTACCTCACCGGACACTCGATGGGTGGCGCCGGCACGCTGTTCCTGGCTTCCAAGCATGCGGACCTGTGGGCCGCTGCCGCGCCGGTGGCACCCGCTGCCTTCATGATGGAGCCCACCCGTGCGGACTACCTGAAGAAGATCCAGGCCGCGAAGCTGCCGCTGCTGATCGTGCAGGGCGATGCGGACACCGTCGTGACGCCCGATCATGCGAAGAACTGGGCGGCGACGGCGGAGGAACTGGGCATGAAGGATTTCAAGTTCGTGCTGCAGCCCGGCATCGACCATGGCCCGGTCATCACCAGCAGCCAGAAGGAAGTGTTCGACTTCTTCAACGCCCACAAGAAATAGGCTCTGGCGTCGCGCTGGCCTAATTACTCTCGGGCCCGCGCCGGCGGAACTCCCGCGGGGAGACGCTGGCGCGGCGCGATGGTTTCCACGTGGAGCATCGGGCCGGATTCCGGACGCAGCGGCGGCGAAAACAGTTGTCCGAATAATCCAAATCTCCTGCTGCCCAGGACAACTCGAACGCACTGATTGCGCGCAGGATCCAGCTGTACATCCAGCGAGGACGGTTTCAGATGCGTACGCAAGTGGCAATCATCGGCGCCGGCCCTTCCGGCCTCCTGCTCGGCCAGCTGTTGCACAAGGCCGGCATCGACGCGGTGATCGTGGAGCGGCAGAGCGGCGTTTACGTGCTCGGACGCATCCGCGCCGGCGTGCTGGAGCAGGTCTGCGTCGACCTGATGGACGAGATCGGCGTCGGTGCGCGCATGCACAAGGAAGGTCTGGTCCACGAAGGGTTCGAGATGCTGGTCGCGGGGCGCCGCCATCGGGTCGACATGCATGGACTGACTGGCGGGTCGGCGGTGATGGTCTACGGGCAGACCGAGCTCACGCGCGATCTGATGGAGGCGCGCAGCGCATCCGGCCTGACCACCTTCTACGAGGCCCAGGATGTCGCCGTGGGCGGGTATGACGGCACGCATCCCCACGTCACGTTCACCCATGGCGGCAAGTCCCAGCGCATCGACTGCGATTTCATCGCCGGTTGCGACGGATTCCACGGCGTGTGCCGCGCCAGCCTGCCGGCCGGCGCCGCGCGCGAGTACGAGAAGATCTATCCCTTTGGCTGGCTCGGGCTGCTGTCCGACACGCCGCCGGTCAGCGAGGAGCTGATCTACGTGAACAGCG
>CAYWDZ010000095.1:0-11110 GCA_964456255.1 uncultured Steroidobacteraceae bacterium
CTGCACACGCGAACCGCGCATGCCGACGCAGGCGCCCACCGGGTCGATACGCGGCTCATTGCTGCGCACGGCGATCTTGGCGCGCACGCCGGGATCACGCGCCGCGCCCAGGATGTCGATCATGCCCTGGCCGACTTCCGGCACCTCGAGGCGGAACAGCTCGATCAGGAATTCCGGAGCCGTGCGCGAGAGGAACAGCTGCGGACCGCGCTGCTCGGTGCGCACGTCCTTCAGATACGCCTTGACGCGATCCTGCGGCTTCAGCGCCTCGCGGGGAATCATGTCGCCGCGGGAGATATAGCCTTCGGCATTGCTGCCCAGATCCACATAGATGCCATTGCGGTCCACGCGCTTGACCACGCCCGAGACCAGCGTGTTCACGCGGTCCTTGAACAGGTCCACCACCTGGGCGCGCTCGGCCTCGCGCACCTTCTGCACCATGATCTGCTTGGCCTGCATGGCGGCAATGCGCCCGAAGACCTCCGATTCGATGGGCTCCTCCACGAAACCGCCCGGCTCGGCGTTCTTGTCGATGTCCAGGGCATCATCCAGGCGCAACTCGCGATCCGGCGTCTCCAGCTCGGTGGAATCGTCGGCGAAGACCTTCCAGCGACGGAAGGTGTCGTAGTCGCCGGTCTTGCGGTCGATGGCGACGCGCACATCCCATTCCTCGCCATGCTTCTTGCGCGTGGCGCCAGCGAGCGCCGCTTCCAGCGCCTCGAAGATGATTTCCTTGTCGACACCCTTCTCGTTCGAAACGGCGTCGACGACCATCAGGATCTCTTTGTTCATCGCCTCTTTCCTCGCGGCGCGGGCTTCGCCCATTCCGGTGCCAGGCGGGTCCGGCCCACCTCGGCGTAACGGAACGTGACGGCCGCACCATCCACGTTCAAACCGAATCCATCATCGTCGGCACGCACCAGCGTGCCGGTAAAGCGTCGCCGCCCATCACGCGGCGCGAACAGCTCAACATGCGCGCGCTGCCCGACATGGCGCCGGTAATGCGCCGGCGTGCGCAGGATCCGATCCGCGCCCGGTGAGGAGACCTCCAGCTGGTAGGGCACCGCAACCGGGTCCTCGACATCCAGCAGCGCCGAAAGCTCCCGGCTCACGCGCTCGCAGTCCTCCACCCCAATACCGTCGAAGGCCCGCGTGCCATCGTCGGGCACCGCTGCCAGCTCCGCCGGCCTCACACCTTCTGGCCAGTCGATATACACCCGCACGGTCGCCTCGGAGCGCGTTGCGGCGTATTCGACGTCGACCAGCTCGTATCCCAGCCGCGCCACCAGCGGTTCCGTGAGGGCGATCAGGCGCTCGCGCAGCATGATTTTCGCCTCCTCCCCATATCCGCCCGCCGGACAAACAAAAAAGGGCCGAATCGGCCCTCCATCAAGCAAAAAGGCCCCACTCGGGGGCCTTTTCCAACCAGATTCGCTGCCCGCCTGACCCTCCAAGCGGGAGCCGGATTCTAGGGAGACTGGGCGCGGGAGGCAAGCCCTGAAGCGCCGGAACCCCCGATTGGACGGGGTTGGTGGGCCATCCCGGTGACGGGGTCCCTCGCCTCTGCCAGCTACAGGCGCATGCGCCTGCAACTGGCCGTGCCAGGCCCTACTTGAATTGCGTCACGCCATCGGCGCCGACAGGATTGCGGTCATTCTCTGCGCAGACGAATTCCATCAGGTTCCAGTCGCGCTGACGGCGAAAGTTCAGTGTGCGGTGATACGGCACAACGAGCGCTTCGGGATCTTCCATCGTCATTTCGACCACGAGTGAATCGGGATTGTCCCTGGCGAGATGGATGCGTTCGATGACATGCAGCTTGTCACTGTGCTTGTAGCCGCGGGACAGCTCGGTGACGGTCTTGATGCCTACGGTGTCGACCACCAGCGTGTCGCCTTCCCAGTGGCCGATCGAGTGCCCGAAGAAGCCCGGCTCCAGATCATCGGGATGACCGCGGCCATCCGTGAAAATGGTGCGTGTCTGCATCCATGCCTCGTGCAGCGTAGTCACGCGCCCGGGCGTGAACAGGAACTCGATCGGATACTGTCCGGTGCCCATCATTCCAGGCATGCCGGGTGGCATGCAGTTGGAATTCTCCTTGCGGGCCATGCCGTTGTTCTCACGGACGTCCTTCGTATAGGCCTCATAGGCTGCCAGGTACTGGCCCTTCGGCTGCGGATTCTCGGCCGGCGCGCCACCAGGCGCGCGACCCATGCCGAGCACCCACACGCCGCCCCAGTCGGGCAGACGATCAAGCTGGGCGTACTGACCTTTCGGCCACGCCGCACCGGTCTTCGCCGCCTCACCCGCCGGTGCGCTCGCCGTCGCCATCAGGCAAATCGCCAATACCCCGGTCAGGGATCCCGCCATCCTGTTCATGCTCATGCCCCCGATGTTGCGCGCCACTATTCTGCGCTGCTCACCACGTAATTATCCCGGCTGCTTTCAATGACAGAAAGCCGATGACCAGCACCAGTCCGGCCAAGGCGCGATATTCGCGGTGACGCAGATATTGCCCCGAATCGAAGTGCCGCGTCAGCCCGCCTCGCCACGGGGTGGTCCGAGGCCATAGCAGGGGCACCTCGGCAGCCCAGACTTCGTATTGCGCACCAAACAGTGTCCGCATGTGTGCTGCCTCGGCCCGGATCACCGGCACATAGGTCGCAAGGAACAGCACCAGCAAGCCTGTGCCCAGCCACAGGCTGCCGCCGCACACGGCGCAGCCCAGCGCCATGAAGAGGCTGCCCAGGTACAGTGGGTTGCGCGTAAAGGCGTACGGCCCGCCCACCGCCAGTTCGGTGTTCTTGTGCAGGTGCCCGGAAGCCCAGGCGCGAATGCCGGCTCCAAGCAGCGTAACCGGCACCCCCGCAGCAAGCGTGACCCAGCTTGGCCGGCTCAGGAAAAGGAATGTGATTCCCATTGCGAATCCGATTGGCACGCGCAGGCGCTGTATCAGGGATTTGCCGACCTTCCTGTCAAGCTGGTGCTGGTTCATGTGTAGTGGGCAAGGGCCGGAAATTGCGTACAATTCAGGTCAGTTGCACGATACAAGTGCAGGGGGTTGAATGAAATCTCTACGGAACTCCGTGACCATGTTGGTACTGGCCCTGGCGGCCATGCAGGCGCTGTCGCACCACTCCTTCGCGATGTTCGACCAGAGCCAGCGCATCACGCTGAAGGGCACGGTCACGGAATTCCAGTGGACCAACCCCCATGCATTCATTGAGCTGGATGTGCCGGGCAAGGAAGCCAATTCCGGGCACTGGCAGGTCGAGCTGAACAGCCCCAACAACCTCAAGCGCCAGGGCTGGGCGTCCAGCAGCCTGAAGACCGGCGATACGGTCACCCTCACGCTCAACCCGCTGCGCGACATGAGCGAGCACAAGGGTGGCCTGTTCATCACCCTCACCAAGGCCGACGGCACGGTGCTGTCCGAAGCAGCGTTTGCCGGCGCCCGTGGCCCCATCAACGTCCCCACTATCCCACCAGCCAAGTAGCCTTTGCGAGGTCCCATGAAGCCGCGCCACTTGATCAGCCTCCTCATCGCCCTGCCGCTTGCCGCCCTCGCGCATCACTCGGGTGCGATGTTCGATTCGACAAAGTCCGTGACCATCAGCGGCACCATCACCGAGTTCAACTGGATGAACCCGCACAGCTCTTTCAAGGTTGAAGTCGCTGGTGCCGACGGCAAGCCGGAAATCTGGGCCATCGAAATGAACGCCCCGGCCAACCTGATCCCGCTGGGCTGGAAGCGCTCCACGCTCAAGCCGGGCGACAAGGTCACTGTCACCGTCCGGCCGCTGCGCGACGGCAAGCCTGGCGGATCCTACATGTCCGTCAAGCTGGCCGACGGGCGGGTCATGGACGGCAACGGCGGCAGCGGCAACACCGGAACAGCGCCGCCAGCCGCGCCGGCCAGGTAACCTCGGCTGCTACTTCTTCGCCGCTTCGCGCTCGGCGATCGCCTTCTGCCCTTCCTCGGTGCTGGGCAGGTTCTGATTGAGGTTGGGCAGGCACTCGGCCTCCGGAAGATCGCTCTCGTGCTGGCGGATCCAGCGCTTGGTGCTCTTCCACTCGCCCTTCCACATCTTCGGGTCGGTCATCGTGTAGTCGATGCGCAGGGTCTCACCCTTGTCCTCGAGCGTGTAGCGCTCGATGATCTCGAACTGGTCGCTGATCGGAATGCCCGAATCGATGTAGTGCTCGTTGGGCTCCAGGTACTTGGTGTGGACCACCAGCGCATCCTTCTCCCAGGTGCCGATGGATTCGCCGTTGTACGTGTACACCGCGATATCCGGATCCGTGAACTTGCGGCCGTCGAGATAGATGAACCGCATGCTGCTCGTGAAGCCGAACAGCTGGTACATCACCGTGGGCAGCTGGATCGTGTTGAATGGCCACACGCGGGTCATGATCATCGGCATCCCGGCCGGGTAGCACTGGCCGATCGAGTCGCGATAGGGCTTGCCCGCCGCGCGCGCTTCCGCCGCCTCCTTCTGGGCAGTCTGCCCGGGCTCGAAGAACTCGGGATAGGGCGGCCCGAAGCGGAAGTCATTGAACGAGCGGCGCAGGTTGATGAACCAGGTGCCGGTCAGGTCCAGCGGCGGCTTGGGTCGCGGCTTGGCAAGATTCTCCGGCGCCAGCGCACCCAGGTATCCCGTGTGTTGCTGCGCCAACGAGGCCTCGCGGGCGTTGTCCAGGCCGCCTCCGGCACCTCCACCACCGCGACGGGCCGGCGGTGCAGCACCCTGCGGCGCGTCCGCAGCCATGACCGGCACTGCCGCAATCAGGGCAAGCGACACCAGAGTCAGCATTCGAATTGTCATTTTCATTGCATGTCTCCCAGAGGTTTCAGCGCGGCGGCGCCTTGATGAATTGCAGGACTATACCGCTGAGCATCTCATCAGCAGTTCCTACCGCATAGGCTTCCGAAAGGTGCGAGTGGTTGGGCAGCTGCAGCGCCACTGTAGGCATGCCCGCGGCCTTGCGGCCAGCGACGAGCTGTTCGGTTTCCGGAACGAAGTCCGGAGGGTCGAGTTCGGCCCACGCCACCAGCAGCGGCACGGGTACCTTGAACAGCTTCGGCAGCGCCGACATGTCGGCGTAGCGGCTTTCGTCATCGCCAAAGTAGGTCTTCCAGGTCGGGCCTGCCTGCAACACGCCCGACAGAATGACAGCGCCGGCCACCGCTGGCCTGGACGTGCGCACCAGGTAGTCCGCAACATGCGCACCGCCGGCCGAGTGACCCCACAGGAAGATGCGCTCCGGATCCCCGCCGAACTCGCGCGCGTGCTCGCGCAGCCATTGCACGGCGCGCGCGACGTCGTCGGCGCCGGATGGATACTGGAACTGTGGCGCCAGCCGGTAATCCATGACGACGCCCACAAGGCCATGCTCGGCGGCCCAGTAGCCAATGTTGTCGTAGGCGAACTGGCCGGGCGAACTCTTCGTGCCGCGCGCAAAACCACCACCGTAGACGAACATCAGGATGGGGCGCGCACCCGTGGCACCCTTGGCCGTGAACACATTGGCGCGATGACGCTCGTCGGGGCCATAGACCTCGTCGCGCCGCACCTGCACGCCATCATGGTTGAGCGCCGCATGCAGAGGCGCATACAACGCTGTCGTGCGCTGGGCTTCGATCTTCGCGCCGATCTCGCGCAGCGTGGCTGCGATCTCCGCGGACATCCCCGGAGGCGATGCCGGCGCCGCAGCCCGAGTCGGCGGAGCCTGTGGTCCCGGTGCCTGCGCCCCTGTCGCTCCGCGCGGCGCGGCAGCAGGTGCGGGCGGGAACTGCGCCTGCTGCATCGCCATTGGCGGAACAGGCGCCAGCGTCGTGCGTCCCGTCACCGGATTCGCGTAGTGATAAGGAATCTCGTAAACAATGGGCAGCATCGACGCCACTGTACTGGGTGGTTCATCCGGCGCAAAGCCCGCAGTGGGACCGGGCATTCCGGTGCTCGGTGACTTCGCCCAGCCGCCGTCGTAGCCGGCGCCGAAGGTGTTGAAAGCGTGCACCTTGCTGAACTTCCAGATGCCGTCTTCCTTGACGATCTCGTTCTCGTAGATGGCTCCGCCCATCGAAGCGCGGCCGCCCATGCTCATCTGTTGCAGCATGCGCGCTCGCACTTTCGCGGTCTTGCCATCGTCGGCGACGCTGATCACCGGCTGCAGGTTCAGGTGATTGCCCAGCCGGCCTTCCACCGGCCCTTCCTGGCCGCGCCCGAACACTGCCACGAGGAACTCGCGCAGCCTGGGACCCTTGTAGACACCGCGCTGCGCCAGCTCGATGGATCCGTCGCGAGCAAAGATGTCAGCCAGCGGATTCCACAGGTTCTTGTCCAGGAAGTAGCCGTAGGCGCTTTCCAGGTTCTCGATCTCGTCGTAGTCCTGCACGCGCGCGATATCGTGCTCGGCTGTGGCAAGTACTACATCAATTCCCGGCATGGCGCGCTTGCCGCCCGAACCGCCGGTGCCGGGCGCAGGACGGAACACTGCCAGCGTGGGCGCGGCGCCAATGCCCGCCGGATAGGTGACCGGTTTGCCGGTGACGGGATTCGGGTAGTGGAACGCCGGAATCTGCTGCTTCGGAAAGATCGCGTATTTCTCTGTGGGAGGACGATCCGGTGGCAGCTTTGCCAAAGGCCCCGGCGCGGGTTCGGCACCCTTCGACCAGCCCTGATCGTAGTCGGTGATGAAGGTCGGGTAGAAATGCACGGCACTGAACTTCCACACGCCGCGTTCCTTCACCAACGTGTTCTCGTAGATGCCCTCGCTCCACTGACCCTTTCCACCGATGTGGCCGGTCATGCTGAACTCGCGGCTGCGGATGCGCGCGGAAAGGCCATCCGGTGCCACCGTGACGATGGGCTGCAGCTGGATGTGATCGTTGAGCCAACCGGCTTCCAGGCCGGCCGGCCCCAGCGTGCCGAGGTACTCGCGCACGCGGTTCCTGCCCACATACACGCCCTGCTGCGCGACTTCGATGGTGCCACGGTCAGCAAACAGGTCGGCCATCTGGTCCCATTGCGCACGATCCATGTAGTAGCCATAGATGCGCTGCAGGTTCTCGATCTGCTGTTCGTCCCGCAGCAGTGCGGCGCGCCTGGCCAGATTGTCCGCGTCGATCGCCGGCTGGCCGTCCTTCGACAATGGACGCGCGCCCGGGTCGCGCCAGGCGCGGCCACCTTCAGGCGTGCCCGGATTCGCGTAGTGGAAGGGTGCAATGCAGGCCTTGGGAAACCCGTCGCACTCGACATTGCGTGGCTGGTCGGCAGGATGCGCCAGGCGGCGCGCCGGTCGCGCGGCCGGTGCCGCACCATTTGCCGGGGCCTGTGGCGCGACCCACCCTGTCGCGTACGGCGCGCTGAAGCCGGAGTAGTAATCCAGACGCGCAATCTTCCAGACACCGCCCTCCTTGCGGTACTGCATCTCGTACACGCCCTCAGCCCAGGTCGCGTTGCCGCCGAAAGATCCGAACATCGCGTAGGCACGCCAGCGACCCTTGGCCGTGTTGCCGCCAGGGTCCAGATGCACCACGGGCTGGATGTTCATGTGGTTGTACAGGCGACCGTCGCCCAGACCCACCTGACCCACAGGTACATTGCCGACATTGCGATACAGGTGTTCGCGGATGCTGGCCTTGCCGATGAAGGTACCGGCTGGATAGTTCGCCACCGCGTCATCGGTGAAATACTCGGCCAGGTCGGCCCACAGCCCCTTGTCGAGGAAATAGCCGTAGCTGCGCTGCAGGCGCTTGATGGCGCTGATGTCCTCGGCGGCCTGGACGTTGTAGGCGAGGCGCGCAAGGCGTTCGCGCGTATCCATTTGCGGCGCCTGTGCAAATGAAGCTACTGCACACACCAGGCCGGTCAGCGCCACCCAATGCATGCCGCGCATCTCAGGACACCCAGTGCTGATCGATGGCCGCGATATCGGCGTTCAATGCATGGGCCGGGGGCACTGCAGCGGCCGGATGCAATGAATACGGTGGATACGCCGTGAAGACGTCATCGAGCTGCCAGTCGCCGCAGGGATCGGGCCATGCCGACGCATTGACCAGGCAGGCAGCGGGCGTGGCGGCCTGCAGCAGTGAAGCCGGCAGCCATGCCGCCACCGACATTCCACCAACGGTGACGCCGACCTTGCCCAGGAACCCGCGCCGCGGCAGTTTTGGCGAGCTGTCCTGCATGGTGGCTCCGCTTCAGGCCTTGAAGGGCGGCAGGTCGGCTGCGGCGTACCAGTTCGTGTGCGTACCACTGCGGAGCCGGAACGGCAGCTTCACCGTGGCGATGGTGCCTTCCTCGAGGCGCTGCGCGTCGACGATGACCAGCTCGCTGCACATGGTCTCGTAGTTGCTCGCGATGCTCAGCAGGTAACCGTCGCCCTCGCCCTTGCTGCCCTTGCGGGGCACGAACATACACTCCTGCAGACTCTGCACATCGCCGACGAAATACTTGCCCGGCTCGGCCCTGGGATTCTTCACGTCCACGCGCAGGAACTGGTTGGTGACGCGCCCGCCATTGCGGCCACCCCTGGCCTCATCAAAGGGCAGCGACGGATCGCGGTTGCCCACAAAGCAGTAGCGGTAGTCGTAGCCAAGGTAGCGATCGTCCATGCGCGCCAGTACGCCGTTTGCCGTGGAGATCACCTCTTCATCGAAGGTGTCCTTGTTCGGCGAGCGCATGTCAAAGGTCCAGCGGCGGATCTGCGAAGGGTCGCGCTCGCCACTGGAGGTGGGCAGATCCATGATCACCTTGCCGTCCGGCGTGTCGACCGCATTCAGGAAATGCAGCGTATTGCGTGCCGGGCCCTTGAACCAGCGCACATCCCTGGTGCCGCCATCGCGCGGCAGGATGCCCACCATGGTCGGCAGGTCACCGTTCCATTCCCACATTGGCTCGCCCTTCTTCAGGCGTTCGTCGCTGGTGGTGCGTGCCACCACCGGGAACACGATGTGCTTCTTCGTGATCGCGATGTCGTGCATGATTCCGACGTACGGCGCCTTGAACCACACTTCGTGCTTGATGCGCCCGTCCTTGCCGACGATGTACGACACCACATCGTCGGTCAGATCGCCCTTGGCCTGGTATCCGTAGGCGATCATCTCGCCGGTCTCGTAGTCGATCTTCGGATGGGCCGACATCGACGTGCCCTTGTACTTGCCGTGGAAGTCCCACTCGCCCTGGGTTTCGAGCGTGTGCGGATCGATGACCCACGGCAGCGAGTCTTCCTTCAGGGTGAGCAGCTTGCCGCCATGCCAGTACATGTGCGTATTGGCTGCAGACCGGCTGATCTTCGCCACCGCAGGATCATCCGTGTAGTGATTGCGATAAACGCCGAACAGGCGCTTGTGGGCGGCACGCTCTGCCATGAGCCGGGCCGTCTTCACATAGCGCCCACGATAATTGACGTTGCCGTCCTTGAAATTGAAACGGCTGACATGGCCATCACCATTGAAGCCGGTGGGCCATTCGTTCTGCGGCGGTCGATACTGGAAATCGCACTGCATGCGATAGAAGTTGCCTTCGATATCGGACGGGATCTTTCCCCACACCTCACAATCGAAGACGTCGGCCTCGAAGCGCGTCGGGGCATTGAACCCCGTGGTCGAGAACATCGGATGTCCGCGAAAATCCACCGCCACCACACACCCCTCACGACCAGCGGTTGCCGCTTCTCTTGATTTGTCTCGCCGATCATAAGCCCAAGCGGCGGCCGTTCGCATGAGCCAGGCCCGGAGCAGGCCAGACCGGGGGTCGCGATCAGATGCCGACTCTGAAGCCGGCATCCAGGAAAGAAAAAAGCCCCCGGCACAGGCCGGGGGCTTCTTCATCGAACGACAGGCTTCAGCTTAGCGGCTGGCCTGGAGGCTCGCTCCGCCACCAGGGGCGCCGGTGCCCGGATCACCGGGGGAGACAAGCTTGACCCAGAGCGCATCCTTGTCCTTGAAGTACGAAGTCTCGCTGGCCTTGCGCAGCGCATCCAGGCTGGTTTGCTCCGCACCCGCGGCTGCCTTGGTGAATCCCGGCAGCTGGAAGATGACCCAGGAACCCTTGTCCAGCTCCGTGACGCTGAGGCTCACGTCCTTCCTTTCGGTTGTCACCTTGATCTCGGTACCGGCACGAACGTTGCCCGAAGTTACGGTGTAGTCCTTGCCGTTGCGGCTGAGGACGATTGGCTCCTGGGGAGCTCCGCCGCCCGCGCCACCGAAACCGCCACCTCCACGGCGAGCGGGCGCTGCACCGGCACCGCCTGGGCCGCCGGGACCCGCGGCGCCAGGACCGCCAGCTCCAGCTCTCTGAGGCGCTGCGCCAGGACCAGCACCACCGCCGAACCCTGCGCCGCCAGGAGCTGCGCCCGGACCGGCACCAGCGCCACCGGGAGCCGCGCCAGGACCGGCACCACCGCCTCGCGGGGCGCCGCCGCCACGAGCACCGAAGCCGCCGAATCCACCGCCGCCGCCGCCACCAGCCCCGCCGATATTCATGCGTCCGATGTCGCCCTTGCACACTGCGGCATTCCAGTCGGGCTTGATCACACAGTCTTCCGTATCGACTGCAATGCTGTCGTTGACGCCGTCATGAATGAGAACGTGGGAATTGGGACCCATGCCGAGCGAGCCATCCCGGTCGAGGTACGCAGCAGTCTTGTAGGAAGAGCTGCCGCCGTTGTCGTTGGCCCAGCGGGCGTTGCCCTCCATCGGCGGGAAGTACACCGGCTTGGCGTTCTCGAACTTCACCTTCTCGAACGCGTTGTTGGTGCTGACGCCGAAGCTGCTGAACAGCAGGTTGGAGATTCCGCCTGCCTTGCGCTGGGCGTTGTCCTGGAAGTTGCGGAACGTCGAGTTCACGATGTCATGACGGTAGTCATAGTACTCGTAGCCGCGGATCGGGAAGTCCGGCAGTGCCGGCTTCGGCAGGCTGCGACCGTAAGCCTTCTCCTCGGGAGTCTGGGGGTTGCCCACATTCTCGGTCTCGCCGACGAACAGCGAGTCAACGACCCGCGACGTGTATTCGTAACGGCCGAACGCGCCGGAAGCGTGTGTGAAGCCAAAGGCGTTGTCGGCGAACTTGATGTTCCTGAACAGGTGCATCTCGCCGCGGCCCCA
>CAYWDZ010000096.1:0-10825 GCA_964456255.1 uncultured Steroidobacteraceae bacterium
CTTCAGCCGACCCGTGATGCCGGTCTTGCTGGTGGGCTTGAGGTTGGTCGCGGCCGCATTCACGTTGAACTGGATGCCAAGATTGAAGCCACCCGTCGCCGGCTTGAAATCCGGATCCTTCCGCATCGGGAAGTAGGCTTCCCAGGTCGGGATGTACACCAGGCCGGTGTCGGGGCTGTACGCATTCGGATGCCAGCTGTGGCCGCCCTGCACGCCCGGCGCCAGGTTCCACGGCTCCTTGTTGTAACGCGCGGCCGGTACGACCTGCGGCCTGCCCGTCTTCATGTCCACGCCAGTGGCCCAGTTCACCTCCGTGAACGCATCGGCGCTGATCAGCTTGCCGGTGGCGGCCTCCAGCACATACAGGAAGCCGTTCTTGTTCGGCTGCACGACCACATGCTTCTGCTCGCCACCGATTTCGACGTCCAGCGTCATCATCGGGCTCACGGCGTCATAGTCCCAGGTGTCGCCCGGCGTGGTCTGGTAATGCCAGGCGTATTCGCCCGTATCGGCATTCACCGCGATGATCGACGCAACGTACAGGTTGTCGCCGCCCTTGGGATCGCGATTGGCCTGGTTCCACGGCGTACCGTTGCCGGTGCCATAGATCAGCAGATTGGTCTGCGGATCGAAGACGGCGGCGTCCCACACCGAACCGCCACCGCCCAGCTTCCAGAACTCGCCGCTCCACGTGGCCGCGGCCTTCTTCATGGCTTCGTTCTCGAAACCCTTGGCCGGATCACCGGGCACGTTATGGAAGCGCCACACCTGCTTGCCGGTCTCGGCATCGAACGCCGCAATCCAGCCACGCACACCGAATTCGCCGCCCGACGCACCGACGAATACCTTGCCGTTCGCGATGCGCGGCGCCATGGTGATCGAGAAGCGGTTCAGCGGATCGTTGTGGTCGCCCTCGATGGTGTCGATGGACCAGGCTTCCTTGCCGGTCTTCGCGTCGATCGCCACCAGGCGCGCATCCAGCGTACCCATGTAGATCTTGCCGTTGTACGCCGCAAGGCCGCGATTGACGTTGCCGCAGCATACGTTGCGCAGCCAGTCACCCGGCACCTGCGGGTTGTAGTACCAGAGCTGCTTGCCGGTCTTCGCATCAAACGCATAGAGGTGGTCCCACGGGGTCGAGGCATACAGCACCCCGTCGACATACAGCGGCGTGCCGTGCACATCGAGGTTGGTGTCGTAGTCGGCGTACCAGACCAGCCCCAGCCCGCCGACACTTGCGGTGTCGATCTGCTTCAACGGGCTGAAGCGCTGTTCACTGTAACCACCGCCATAGGTCGCCCACTGCGAGGTGTCGGTCAGACCCTTCAGCAGGCGTTCCTGCGTTACGGCAGCGGGATTCACCAGCAGCGAGCTGGCTTCTTCTTTCTTCTGGCAGCCCGCCATTGCCACGGGCAACAGCAGGGCAATGCCCAGGATACGAACTCGGTTCAACACTTGAAGACCCTCTTGCATCAGAAGTTTCCGCCCGGACCGCCGGGACCGAAGCCGCGACCACCACCCGCCGGTGCCGGCGGCGCGTTCCTGCGCTCATTGGCGCGCGACACGATGTACGACAGCACAGCCACGGAATCTGCAGCGCTCAGCTTGTCGCTGAAATTCGCCATCCCCTTGTCCACGCGCTGACCCTGCATCACCACGGTGTCGAAGACCACCTGATTCTGGATGAACGGAGAGGTGCCCAGGTCCGGAGCGTTGTTGCCCCCGCGTCCGCCACCCGGCGCTGCGTTGGCGCCATGACACACCGAGCAGTTGTCGGCATAAAGCTGGCTGCCACGCGCGACGACATCGGCTGATGCGGTCAGCGGCGGCGGATTGAGCTGGCGCGGCGTGTACGGTGCATTCGGCGGCAGCTCGGCGTTACCGCCGATCCTGAACACCAGCATGCGTGCATAGCTGGGCGCGAAGTAATCGCCCTGCGCGGCACCGCCAACGCTGGCCGCGATGTACTGCACGCCATCCAGTTCGTAGGTGATCGGGCCGGCATACACGTCGGCCTGCGTGTTGAACTGCCACAGCTGCTCGCCGGTCTTCGCGTTGTAGGCCTTGAGCTGCTGGCCGCGGCTGTTGCCCATGAACACGAGATTGCCCGCCGTGGCGAGCGCACCGCTGGTGGCGCGCGGCGACTTGGGGGTCTCCCACACCACCTTGCGGGCAACCGGATCCCAGGCCTGCAGCCAGCCCACGTCGTGGCTGTTGTTGTTGGGCTTGAGCTGTTGACCAGGCGTGCCGCGCCCCATGCTGACCAGCGGCGGCGTCGCCCCAGCCGGCAGGGTCTGCGGCGAGTTCACGCCGTAGTTCTCCCAGGTCGGTATATAGATGAGGCCGGTAATCGGGCTGAACGCATTCGGATGCCAGGTGTGGCCGCCGGGCGGGCCGGGCGCCACATTCCAGGGCTCCTCTTCATAGCGCGCGCCCTTCACCTCGATGGGCCGGCCGGTCTTCATGTCGATGCCCGTGTTCCAGTTCACCACGGTGAACGCATCGCCGCTGATGAGCTTGCCGGTGGCCGCCTCGAGCACGTACAGCATGCCGTTCTTCGACGGCTGGATGAGCACGTGCCTCTTCGTGCCGTTGAAGTCCAGGTCCGCCGTCATCATCGGGCTGACGTTGTCGTAGTCCCAGGAATCGGCCGGGGTTGCCTGGTAGTGCCAGACGTACTCGCCGGTATCCGGCTTCACGGCAACGATCGAGTTGGTGAACAGCGCATCGCCACGGTTGCCATCGCGCATGGTGGCGTTCCAGGGCGAGGGCTGGCCCGTGCCGAAGTACAGCAGATCCGTCACGGGATCGTAGAGCGCCGCATCCCACACGGCGCCGCCACCGCCGGTGTACTCCCAGTACGGACTACCCCAGGTTGCTGCCGCGACGGCGAGGATTTCCTTCTGTTGAGGCGCCGCCTCGAAACCCTTGGCCGGATTCCCTGGCACCGTCCAGAAGCGCCACACTTCCTTGCCCGTCTCGGCATCGAAGGCAGCGATGAAGCCACGCGAACCGAACTCGCCGCCCGAGGCTCCGGCGAACACCTTGCCCTTGGCGACGCGCGGCGCCATGGAGAGCGAGTACTTGGTGAGGTTTCCCTCGCCAACGAGACTCGCCGGAATCGCATTGGCTTCCCACACCGGCTTGCCGGTCTTCGCGTTGATGGCCACCAGGCGCCCGTCCAGCGTGCCCATGTAGATCTTGCCATTGAACATGGCAATGCCCTTGTTGGCATTGCCCAGGTTCTGGTGCGGCACCTGGATCGGCGCGTATTGCCACAGCCGCTTGCCGGTGCGCGCGTCGAAGGCATACAGGTGATTGCGCGAGGCGGAGACATAGATCACGCCATCGGCATACAGCGGCGAACCGTGCTGGTTCTGGTTGGAGTCGTAGTCGGCGTACCAGGCCAGGTCGAGCTCCCTGACGTTGCGATCATTGATGGCCGTCAGCGGGCTGAAGCGCTGCTCGTTGTAGCTGCCGCCGTAGGTCGGCCACTGGTGCGGATCACTCGTGCCTTGCAACAGGCGCGCCTGGTCGACGGCTGCCGGACCGGACACCACGCTCTTCGCGACCGCGGGCCCTTCAGCCGCAGGATTGCTGCAACCGATCAGGACGCCAGCGATGGCGAAAGGCAGCGCGACTGCTGCCGCAATGCGAATGCGGTTCGACACTTCGGAGACCCCCGTCTTGCGTGGAGGGGGGGGAGTTTAGCCGTCGAGAGGGGGCAGGCGCAGCAGGGCTGCCCTGAATTTCCGGCGGATCAGGCGTCGGGGCGCTGGATCAGCTCGATCTTGTAGCCATCCGGGTCTTCGATGAACGCAATGACCGTGGTTCCGCCCTTCACGGGGCCGGCCTCGCGGGTGACCTTGCCACCGGTCGCGCGGATGCGCTCGCAGGCCGCGGCCACGTCCGGTACGCCCAGGGCCATGTGCCCGTAGGCCGTGCCCGGCTCGTAATGCTCCACACCATAGTTATAGGTGAGTTCGAGTTCGGCCCCGCCTTCGTCATTGCCCGTGCCATAGCCCAGGAATGCCAGCTTGTACTTGTACTCCGGGACATCGCGCTCGCGCAGTACGCGCATGCCCAGCACCCTGGTGTAGAAATCGACCGAGCGCGTGAGATCGCCGACGCGCAGCATGGTGTGCAAAATGTTCATAATGGCCCGCACGATGACAGGGGGAAGGCTCTTGCGCAAATCCTTCGGCTGGCTGGTGGTCCTGGTTGCCGGCAATGCCTATGCACAGATCGGACAGAACTTTCCGGCGCATCTGCGCCCGGAAGGCGACCCGGCGGTCATCGAACGTGGCAAGGCGCTTTACGGAACCCTGTGCCGCGCCTGTCATGGCGCCGACCTGCGCGGCGGCGATGTGGGCGGCCCCAACCTGCTGCGCTCGGAAGTGGTGCTGAATGACAAGGCCGGCGAACTGATCGCACCGGTGATCCGCGAGGGTCGCGTGCCGGCGGCAGGTGGCACCGCCATGCCGCCGCAGCCGCAGCTCTCGGAAGGCGACAACAAGGCCATCGCCGAATACATCCACAGCGTGTCGCGTACCACGGTGGCACAGGGCGGGCCGCCGCGGGGCGAACCACCGAAGCTGAACCTGCTGGTGGGCAACGCACGCGCCGGCGAGCAGTACTTCAACAAGGCGTGTGCGTCCTGTCATTCGGCCACGGGCGACATGGCCGGCATCGGCACACGCATCGATGACATTGGCCGGTTGCAGGACACCTGGGTAGGTGGACGCCGTTCCGGGCCGCCATCAGGAGGATCCGCAAGCGCGGTGCGCGTGACGGTGACTTTCACCAACGGGCGCACGGAGAGCGGTGTGCTGTCGCGCCTGGATGACTTCACGGTGAGCTTCACCGACGATTCGGGCGCGTACCACAGCTACATGCGCCGCGCGGGGGCCGGCATTGCCTCGGTGAGGATCGACGATCCACTGGCGGGGCATCGCGCGCTGTGGAAGAAGCTGACGGACAAGGACATGCACGACGTCACCGCCTACCTTGCGAGCCTGAAGTGAGCCGCGCCATGAAGAAGACACTGCTTGCCGCGGGACTCGCGTTCACCGCCGTCGCCACGGCGGAACCTCTCGTACCGCCAGCCTCGCTGCATCAGCCGCTCGGCGGCGACTGGGCCATCTACGCGGGCGACTACACCAACCAGCGCTTCTCGCGCCTCACGCAGGTGAACAAGGAGACCGTCAAGCACCTCACGCTCGCATGGGTGGCGCGCATCGACAGCAACATACGCGGCGCCATCACCGGCGGACCAGGTTCCGGGGAATTCCCGGTCAGCGGCGCATCGATCAAGGGCGCGGTGCTGGAAGCCAACGGCCTGCTGTTCGCCACCTCGCCCGACCATGCCTGGGCCATCGATGGCCGCGACGGGCGCACGCTGTGGCATTACTACTGGAAGACGCGCGGCGGCACGCACCTGACCAGCCGTGGCTCGGCCATCTGGAACGACACCTTTCTGTTCCTCACGCCGGACAACTACATGGTGGCGCTGGACGCGCGCACCGGCCGGGAGCTGTGGAACGTGGAGATCGCCGACTTCAACCAGCAGTACTTCACCACCTCGGCGCCCATCGTGATCGGCGACCAGGTGCTCGTCGGCACCGGCAATGATTCGGACGCGCCGGGATTTCTGCAGTCCTACGATCCGCGCACCGGCAAGCGCAACTGGATCTTCTACACCGTGCCGATGAAGCCGGGCGATGCGGGGCTCGACACCTGGCCCAACCTCGATGCCGCACGACACGGCGGCGGCCACACGTGGATTCCCGGCGCCTACGACCCGGAGACCGACCTGTACATCTTCGGTACCGGCAACCCCTCGCCTGCATACACCGATGCGGGGCGCCCCGGCGACAACCTGTTCACCTGCACGCTGATCGCGGTGAAGGTCTCCACCGGCAAGATGGCCTGGTACTACCAGACCTCGCCACATGACACGCATGACTGGGATTCGGCGCAGCCGCCAATCCTTTTCGATGCGGTGATCGACGGCAAGCCGCGCAAGCTCGTCTCGACCGCCGCGCGCAATGGCTACTTCTTCACGCTGGATCGCGTCACCGGCGAGCACATCGTCACCACTTCGTTTGGCCAGACCACCAACTGGGCCAAGGGGCTGAACAAGAAGGGCCAACCCGAGCGCGACCCGGCGAAGGACGCGCAGATTCCCGGCGCGCTGGTCTCGCCCACCGAGGAAGGCGTGGTGAATTACCAGGCGCCAGCGTTCAACCCGGATCTCGGGCTGTTCTACGTGAACGAGAGCAACAGCTTCAACATCGTCTATCTCACCGACCCCGACCCGCGCGGTTCGATGGGGCTGGGTGGCAAGCGCCGCGCGGTGCTGGGCTACACCAGCACCGGCGTGCAGGCCATCGATGCGAAGACGGGCAAGACCGCGTGGCGCCACGAGTGGCCGCAGGCCCTGGGCCTGAACGGCGGCCTGCTGAACACCGCGTCCGGCGTGCTGTTCACCGGCGATGGCAACGGCAACTTCGTCGCACTGGACTCTGCCAATGGCGAGCCGCTGTGGCACACGCGCATCGGCAACGTCAGCAATGCGCCGGAGACTTTCGAGATCGATGGCCGCCAGTACGTTCTGGTCGGCGTAGGCGACACGCTGTATTCATTCGTTCTTTATTGAGGGAGCCGATGCAACGAGTCCGCTACGGGATGGTGGGCGGCGGCGAAGGCGCCTTCATCGGCGCCGTGCACCGCATGGCCGCGCGGCTCGACGACGCCTGGGAGCTGGTGTGCGGCGCATTCAGTGCCACCGCGGCACGCTCGCAGCGTTCCGGCGAGGCATTGGGTCTGCCGCCCGCGCGCGTCTACGACGACTACCAGTCGATGATGACGCGCGAGGCGAAGCTGCCCCCCGACAAGCGCATGCAGGCCGTGGTCATCGTCACGCCGAATCGCTCGCACCTGCCCATTGCACTGGCGGCACTCGAACAGGGCTTTCATGTGCTGTCGGACAAGCCCGCCACCGCCTCGCTCGACGAATGCCGCCGGCTGGCCGCGGCGCTGAAGCAAAGTGGCCTCAGGTACGGGCTCACTCATCCTTATAGTGCGTATCCGATGATCCGCGAGGCGCGCGCGCGCGTCGCGCATGGCGAACTCGGCGCCGTACGCAAGGTGCTGGTGGAATACACCCAGGGCTGGCTGGCCGAACCCATCGAGCAGGATGGCCAGAAGCAGGCCGCGTGGCGCGTCGACCCGGACCTTGCCGGCGCCGGCGGCGCCATGGGCGACATCGGCGTGCATGCGTTTCAACTGGCCGAGTTCGTGTCGGGGCGGCAGGTGCGGCAGCTGGCCGCCGATCTGTATCGCACCGTGCCGGGCAGAATGCTCGATGACGATGGCACCGTGCTGCTGCGCTTCGATGGCGGCGCGAGCGGCGTGCTGATCGCGAGCCAGATCTTTGTCGGCGACGAAAACAATCTGCGCCTGCGCATCATCGGCGAGAAGGCGCAGCTCGACTGGCAGCAGCTCGAGCCCAACTCGCTGTGGCTGAAGACTGGCGCCGGCGCGGCGCAGTTGCTGCGCACCGGCCACCCCGGCACCGGCGCGGATGCCAAGGCAGCACGGCGCGTGCCTTCAGGTCACCCGGAAGGCTATATCGAAGCCTTCGGCAACCTGTATCGCGAGTTCGCGCTGTCGCTGCAGCAGGGCACGCCCACCAGCGTGCCGGGCATTGGCGCGGCGCTGCGCGGCATGGCCTTCGTCGAGACCGCCGTCGCCAGTTCCGCTGCCGGCCAGACCTGGCAGGTCATGCCGGATTTCGACTAAGGAGTTCATCGTGAAAGGTCCCGGAATCTTCCTTGCCCAGTTCGCTTCCTCCGTGCCTCCTTTCAATACGCTCGAGGGCATGGCCGAGTGGGCCGCAGCGCTGGGCTATGTTGGCGTTCAGGTGCCCACCTCCGATCCGGAACTGTTCGATCTGGAAACGGCGGCCGGGAGCCAGACCTACTGCGATGAGATCACGGGCAGGCTTGCCGAGTACGGCATCGCCATCACCGAACTCTCCACACATCTGCAGGGCCAGCTGCTGGCCGTGCACCCTGCGTACGTCGAACAGTTCAAGGCGTTCGTGGCACCGGAAGTGCGCGACACACCCGATGCGTGGCCCGAGTGGGCCAGCCAGCAGCTCACGTGGGCGGCGCTCGCCAGCAATCGGCTGGGCCTCGCCGCACACGCCACATTCTCCGGTGCGCTGCTGTGGCCTTTCATGTACCCCTGGCCGCAGCGGCCCGATGGCCTCGTGGAACAGGGCTTTGCGGAACTGGCGCGCCGCTGGCGGCCGGTGCTCGATGTATTCGATGAATGCGGCGTGGCCGCCTGCTTCGAGATTCATCCGGGCGAGGATCTGCACGATGGCGCCACGTTTGAACGGTTCCTCGACGCGGTGAACGGGCACAGTGCCGCCAGCATCCTCTACGACCCCAGCCATTTCGTGCTGCAGCAGCTCGACTACCTGGCGTTCATCGACCTGTATCACGAGCGCATCCAGGCCTTTCATGTGAAGGATGCCGAGTTCCGCCCCAGCGGGCGCGCCGGCGTTTACGGCGGATACCTGGATTGGGTGGACCGGCCGGGGCGCTTCCGCTCACCCGGCGACGGGCAGATCGACTTCACGCAGATCTTCAGCAAGTTCGCCCAGTATGGTTACAGTGGCTGGGCGGTGATCGAATGGGAATGCGTGCTGAAACATCCGGAGGATGGCGCGCGCGAAGGCGCGCCGTTCATCCGGAAACACATGATCCGCACCACCGACCGGCGCTTCGACGACTTCGCAGCCAGCGGCGCGGATGAGGCTGCGAACCGCAGGATTCTCGGGCTGGAGGCCTGAGGCCCTGGATCTCCCAGCAGCGGAACCGTCATGCCAGCACCCAGGAAGAGACAGGTCGAGAAGCTTCCCCTGCGCATCACCGTAGTAGACCCGCCGCCCAATGTTCTGTGGGCGCTTCAGATTGGCCAGAGCCAGCTGGTGCAGCCAACCACGAGCACAAAGTCCCGCATCTGTTTCGACTTCACGGTCGACCTCATTCCCGATTCCTCGGAAGCGGGGTTTCGTCTCGGCGGGCCGGTTGTTCAGGGTCGTGCCGGGGAGCGTTTCGTCTACTTGTGCATTGGGGCCTATGCGGGCCAGACCGACACTCCGATCGGCCGGCGCGCCAAGATCCGGCTTGAGGGTATTACCCGCAAGCTCATCGCGGCTTCAAAGGCAAAGCGCTCCGGAACGCTGGAGGTTCGATTTGCAGGCACGGACTCAAAGGGTGGTCCCGCGTGTGCGACCGTACCCCTGCTCGGAAAGGGCTGGCATGTTGCGTAGAACTGCCGGCTGACAACTCGTTGCAGCGCGGGGGCGGCCAAAGAGTTCAGCCACCGGACCGGACATCGAGGTCATCTGGCGATACCTTCGCCTTCGATTAGGCGTTATCGTGGTCAGCCAATGAAACCGCCGCCTTCAGGCATTGCCGTGCTGCTCTCACTGTGGCTGACACATGCCGCAGGCGCCGCCGAACGGCCGGTGATTTCCATCGCCCATCGCGGCGGAATCGTTCCGGGCGTGCCCGAGAACACCATGGCTGCATTTCGCCGCGCCATCCAGGAAGGCGCCCATGTGATCGAGATCGACCTGCGCGCCACCAGTGATGGCGAGGTCGTGATCATGCACGACGACACCGTGGACCGGACCACGAACGGACATGGCAAGGTGAGTCACCAGACCTGGGCCGAGCTGCAGAAGCTCGATGCCGGCGGTGGCGAGCGCATCCCGACCTTCGAGCAGGTTCTGCAGCTGGTTGCCGGTACCAGAGTTTCATTGCTGCTGGATATCAAGGAAGGCGGCAAACTCGACAAGCGCAAGGTGGTGCAACTGACCGAACAGCACCATGCGGTCGCCAGCGTGATCGTCGGTCCGCGGCGGCTGTCGGACCTCAGGGCATTCCATGAACTCAATCCGGATCTGAAGACCCTCGGGTTCGTGAAGGAGCTCGAGGACATCGAGCCCTTCGTCAAGGCCGGTGTGGACATCATCCGGCTGTGGCCCGAATGGATTGATGACAACCCGGGGCTGGTCGACAGGCTGCACCGGATGGGCAAACCCGTGTGGGTGACGGCGGACGATGCACCGCGCGCGCGACTCGCGCAGATCATCAGGCAGGGCGTCGACGGCATCCTGTCCGACTTCCCGGCCGAGATGCTCGCATTGCTCGCCGGGAAGGCGTCCAGCCATGAATAGGCGCGTGCTGCGCACGCTGGCGCTGGCTGCGATCACGGCGGCTCCCCTCATCCATGCGCAGCAAGCTCCATTCCACGGACAGGATGTGCCGCCGGCACCGCCCGAGGAGGAAGCAGCGTGGCCGATGGATTCCACCGGCGATATTTCCATCCTGGTCGTGAAGGAGCGCTATCGCATCTACGCCGACCACTGCGCGCTGGAAATGCCGGCCCTGAAGGCTGCGCTCGCAGAGGCGATGAAATCCCTGAAGATGCGCATCCGCAGCATCGGCATGCGCCTGCTGGAGTCCGACGCCTTCAGGGACATGAAGCAGCAGCCGGTTTCATCGACGATGGTGGGCGCGCTGTCCGCCGAACTCGGGAACATCCGGGACGAACTGGAATCCCGCGATCCCGCGCAGGTTTGCCCGGAGACCTTGCAGAGCTATCGCGATGTGACCGACGCCCTGCTGGAAGACTTCCTGAAGAGAACCCTGGCGGGCGTTCGCAGCACCGCCACGGAATTGAAATCCAGAAACACGCCTTAGACACGAGGGAAAGCCATGAGTCATGTGGGAAGCTGCCACTG
>CAYWDZ010000097.1:0-4752 GCA_964456255.1 uncultured Steroidobacteraceae bacterium
GAGCACGGCAACCAGTTCGTGCGCAACCTGGCGATCCAGACCAAGTGCCATACGAGCAAGCCCTGCGACCCGACCGACCTGGCTCCGTTCGGATCCACCGCGGACCTGTTGAATTTCAAGACCACCGGCCAGGACTCGAAGGACGTCCTCATCCCTTCCGACAACACGGCGTCGTCGTACTGGATCACCAATCCGGACAACACCTTTGTGGGTAACGTGGCTGCGGGGTCGGATGCGACAGGGTTCTGGTGGGCCTTTCCGGATCATCCGACCGGCGCGTTCGAAGGTTCCGATGCCAGCAAGAACACCTGGCCGGCTCAAACGCAGTTCCGCGAGTTCCGGGGCAACGTCGCCCATTCGAACTTCGACAGTCTCATGCAGGACCGCGCCCCCACGGCAAATGGTCGTACACGCCCGTGGGGGTTCATTGCGTTCGCCAATCCCGCTGTTCGCAAGGATCCGGTAGTGTCCGCCGTGGAGGACTTCACCTCCTACAAGAACCGCAACAGCGGCATCTGGGGCCGGGGTGAAATGCACCTCTACAAGGGGCTGAAGTTTGCCGACAACGGCATTGGCTTCACGCATGCCGGCGGCAACTTCGATCGTTCCTTCTATCCGTTCACGTCACGGGTGGTTGATTCGGTGTTTGTGGGCGAATCCGGGAATATCGGCAACCCCCGGGCGCCGTCGGAAATCGCCTATGGCCGCAGCCTGCCGCAGCCCAAGGTTCCGGATTTCCCGATCCGTGCCTACGAGTTCTATGACTACCACCATGAGCTGGACAACAACACCTTCGTGAATTACGAAGACAACGCCACCCGCAAGACCGGGGCGATTTCCGAGCTGCTGTTCAGCAGCTTTGCCATGAGCACGACCAACACGCTGGCCCGTTCAACCTTCATCAATGCCAAGCCCGTGTACTTCCCGCCCATGGAGGGCAACAACCGGTGGAGCAATGACGATTGGGGCAATACCTCCTATGGGAATACGGTGTTCTACGACAAGGATGGCACCATCACCGGCGTCCCCGATTCCTACGTCATCAACACCCTGTCCGGGGTCGACCTCATCGAGAATTGCGAGGTCAGGCCCAGCTGGAACGCCGCGGTGTGCACGGGTGATATCGGCCGCATGAATATTGGCGGTGGAGGAATTACGGGTGGTGGCCGGCAGGCTACCTTTGCCATTGCGCCGGGTGGTGGCCGCATCAGAGGCCCGCTGGCACCTCCAGGGCCCACTCTTGTTACTCGCAGTGGCAAAGAGGTTGTCTCCAACGGCGAAACCAACGTTCGCGCAGGCAGCGAATTCACGGTGAAGACCGAAGACAAATCGGTGAACATCAGGGTGAGGGAACTCGAAGCCGGCTCGTGGGTGATGTTCAAACTGCCTGGCTTTGCGAAGGCCGCGGCAGGTGATGAGCAGAACAGCCTGGATGCGCTGCGTGGCGCCAGCAAGACCTCCTGGTTCAAGGCCGATGATGCACTGTGGGTCAAGCTGGTCTCCACGGGATACAAGCGTGGCAGCAACCCCGGTGCCATCGACAGCCTGCAGGTCAGCCGATAGGCACGAGGGGCGCGCCGCATGCAAGCGATTCGCTTGCACGTTCATTGATCGATACGAGAAGCTCCGGTGCGAAAGTGCCGGGGCCTTTCCAAATACGACTCGTTATTCGAACAGACCGTGCGGAAAGGGTGAATTGAACTTCCTGTCCACCAGCTTGAGAGTATTATCCGCAGTACGTCTTTCCATGCGCGACCGTCCTTCGCGGACGGATCCTGATCGCGCTGTTAGCATGGGGGTGACCGTCATGAGTACACTTCGCTGCGTAATGGCTGTTGCGGTAGCAATGTTTGCGGGCGCCGCCGGGGCAGGCGATGCACCGGAACATCAGATCCAGTCACTGAAGCTCGAGGTACTCAAGATAAGGCTCAGGGTGCCCGACCATGGCTGGACCACCAAGGTCGACGTCAACGAACATACGCAGGTGCGATCAGACCGCATCGAAGTTTCCGATGAAGACAGCGATGAACCGGGCGTCGATCTGCAGTGGATCGACCATGACTGCGCGGCGAATGGCTGGACGAGAAACGAGCCAGGTCTTACGGCGCCGGGCTGGTATCCGAAAGTGTCCGCGAACGAATTCGTTACCTATGAGTGTCTGGACGCGAAGAACGGTCGGGCCTTGCTGGCCACGATCACCGCGACTCCCGCCGAGCTGACCGAGGGCCAGAGCCGGCCGATGATCTATGAGATCCTGACGGCGCTGGCGGAGCAGTTCGGCAAGTCCTCGCACTGAATTCATCCATGCTTGTTGGCGCGGGTCGCTGCATATCCTTTGGCGTGTGCTCGCCCTGGACCAATGCAAGCCAGTGCTACTCTGCGAGGAGGCAAGCCTCTGCCTTGCGCATCGACCTCACGAACAGACTGCTTGAATCACTTCCGCCTGCGTTGCCTGATTCCCGCTGAAGGTCTCTCATCAAGCCCTGCAGCACTGCAGCGAACGTGGGCGCTGCCAGAGCAGGGACGCGCCCGGGTTGCCACGTAGCCACAGAACAACCACTGCGCGAGCCATGGCTGGGGCTCTGGACAGACAAACAACAGTCCAGCTACCAGAAAATAGGGCAGGCTTTCCAGATCGTTCATGTGGATTCGGCGGATCCGTTCCACCCGCTCGCTCGGTTGCAATTGCACGGGATCCGGATCCGGGTTGAGGCGTGTGCGGCGAATGTCCTGGGGCGAGCGCAAGCCGCGCAGCCACGACATGCCCACGCCCTTCAGGATCATGATCAAAGCGGCAATCATGGGGTTATGCTCGCCTCACAACCACAATTCACCCCTGAATCAGGCCTTCGTGGAGTAGCGCATGAAACGAATCGCGACCGCCGGTGTGGCACTGGTTCTGGTTCTGCTCGGCACATTGCTCGCCGGAGTTGCGACCTCCGCCCAGCGCGCGTCGGCGCAGATGGTGGCGGCGGCCAATGAGCTTCTCGAAGCGCTGACACCGGAACAACGGGCCCGCGCGGTGTTCTCACTGGACAACACCGCCGAACGCACCCGCTTCAACTTCGTCCCGACCGAGGCCTTTGCCCGCAACGGGCTGGTGCTCAGGGACATGTCCGGGCCACAGCGCGATCTGGCGCGCGCGTTGCTCAAGTCCGGGTTGAGTGACCGTGGCTATCTCACCTACACGCAGATCATGGCGCTGGAAGACATCCTCAAGGTGCTCGAACAGCCCGCGCGCTTCGAAAGGGACAGGGACAAGTACTTCGTCTCGATCTTCGGCGCGCCGGCGGAGAAGGGCGCCTGGGGCTGGCGGTTCGAGGGGCATCACATCTCACTGCACTTCACGATGCTCGATGGCAAGGCGGTCGCGAGCCCCACCTTTGCCGGCACCAATCCGGCCGAAGTGCGCGATGGGCCCGAGAAGGGCAAGCGCGTGCTGGGCCAGCAGGAGGATGCCGGGCGCGCGTTGCTGATGGCGCTCGATGCGACGCAGCGCGCGACCGCCATGATCTCCGCCGTCGCGCCGAACGAGATCGTCACGAACAATCAGGTGGACATCAACCCTCTGTCGCCCGTGGGCATCAGGGAGTCGGCCATGACTCCAGCGCAACACGAAGCCTTGATTCAGGTGCTGGATTCCTTCGTCGGCCTGATGGCGCCCGACATTGCGGCCGACCGCATGGCCAAAATCGCGGCTGCGGGAATCGGGAATGTCTCATTCGCCTGGGCAGGCGGTATCGAGCGCGGCCAGAAGCACTACTACCGCGTGCAGGGGCCGACCTTCCTCATCGAGTTCGACAACACGCAGAACGATGGCAACCACGTGCATTCCATCTGGCGCGATTTCAAGGATGATTTCGGCCGCGACCTGCTGCGCGAGCACGTCAGGGCCGACCATTAGGAGAGGGCGATGATGCATATTGACCAAAGAATATCGACCAATTGGCGTGCCCCATTGGGCGGCCCAACGTGTGTCTTCGCGGCATTGCTGCTGTGGTGTTCCAGCCCGTCCGCCGCGCAACCCGAACTGCCGTTCAAGCTCGAGCAGCTGAGCATCGGACTGCCGGAAGAGGGCGCGCCGCGCGCAGTGGTTGGGCCGTACGCCGTGACGACGGAAACCATTGCGGGCACGCACCCACTGCAGGTTTACCGACCCGCGGATCTCGCGCGATTTCCGGCCCGTGACACGCTGCCCATCGTGATCTGGGGAAATGGCGCGTGCCTGGCGGACGGCCATGACTTTGCCGGTTATCTGTCGACCATCGCCTCGTACGGCTTCCTCGCCGTTGGGTCGGCGGCCGTGCCGGGCAAGCCGCAGGCGCGCATCACATCCGCCGACCTCATCGCGGCGCTCGATTGGGCCGAGGCGGAGGCGTCGCGTCGCGGCTCGCCGCTGGCCGGCAAGATCAAGACCGATGCCGTTGCGGTGATGGGCATGTCCTGCGGCGGCAATCTGGCACTGGAGGCGGCCCGCGATCCGCGCGTCGACACGCTCGGCATGTGGAATTCCGGTGTCTGGATCAGCGGTGAAATGCGCACCGGTGACGGCACCCTGCTGGTTGCGACGACCAAGGCCGACCTGGAGCGGATCCACAGTCCGACCCTCTACATCAACGGCGACCAGATCGACCCCGCGATGGTCAATGCTGCCGACGACTTCGCGCGCCTGGACAAGGTGCCGGTCTTCTTCGGCTCGCGCCATGGCTCCGGGCATGCCGGCACTTACTCGCATGCCAATGGCGGCGAGTT
>CAYWDZ010000097.1:4852-10820 GCA_964456255.1 uncultured Steroidobacteraceae bacterium
CCACCCCGAGCCCACACCCACCGGCATGTTCTTCATGAATGCCTCGACGGCGTGGATCTTGCCGTCATAGATCTTGAAGGACTCCCAGACCGTCAGCTCGGTCGGCTTGCCTCCGTCACGCGGCGGGCGGCTGCCGCCCCATGCCATGCGCAACCACACGATGCCCATGCGTTCGTCGACTGCCGCGACCCGCACCTCGACCTTGCCGCGCGAAGTGCCGCCCAGCGGCTGGGTCGAGATGTTCTTGCACCCCTCGTTTCGCTGGCAGTCGGGCCCCGCCATCATTTCGCCGTTTTCCAGTCGATAGGCTTCCGGCGTGAAGGGCGCGCCGACCGCGGCGAAGCTCGTCGATTCGAGCCCGGCGGGATAGAACAGCGCGATCCGGATCATCTCCTCGCGTGAGTTGAGCTGCGACTTCTTCGGCGCGTAGTTCATGACCGCGGTCGTGTTCTCCAGGCCGTCGATGCGGAAGAGCGATCCTTCGGCCTTGCTGCGCGTGGCGAGGGTTTCCATCTCGGTGATCTTTTCACCTTCGATCTTCAGGCGTACCACCAGCAGGACCGGCGCACCGCCTTCCTCGACAACGACGTCGGCGCCCGCAACGCCTTGCCGTTCGTCGAGGAAGTCCTGTCGATAGCCGCGGATCTTCGTGACCGATCGCACCAGACCGACCTTGTCGATGGTCTTTTCGACGCAGTCCTCGGTGATGCGCACGTTCCCGGCCAGCGGCAGCTGGCTGACGTCGTGCCGCACCAGCGCGTCCAGATAGGCCGTGATGGCGCCCCGCAGGCACTCGCGATCGCATGTGGCCGCGGGCCCGGGCGCCGTGGCGGGCTGCGCGGCAATGCCCGCGGCGGACCAGCCCAGCGTCAATGTGACGATTGCCAATGCGGCTTTCTTCATTTCGATCTCCCTGATAACGACGACCTTGGGTGAGTACGACACCACCCCGGCATTCCGGCAATAATGCCCGGCAGTGCGGCAGAGGGATACTCCCGTCTATCTGATGAGAATCGTGCGGCGCACCTGAAAATGGCACACACCGTCCAGATGCACACCCGCGACGGCACACGGCTGCACCAGCACCACTGGCCGCTGCCGGATGCCCGCCGCATCGCGCTCGTGACGCACGGGCTGGGCGAGCACGGCGGCCGCCATGCCTTGCTTGCCCGCTGGCTCAATGCCCGCGGCTGGAATGTGGTTGCCTGGGATCAGCGCGGGCATGGCCTTTCGGAAGGGCCACGCGGCGCGCTCCGTACGCCGCAGGATCCGGTTACCGATCTCGAAGACGTGATCCGTGCAGTGAACCCGGACAGGCAGCCGCTGCTGCTCATTGGTCACTCGGCCGGCGGCGCCTTTGCGGCGCGCTTCGCGCTGGAACATCCCGGACTGCTCGATGCGCTGGTGCTCTCATCGCCCGCGTTTGCCGCCGATCTTTCGCGCTGGCAGCGGGTGCTGTTCGTCTTCGGCAATCTCTGTGCGCCATCACTGGCGCAGAACAACGGGCTCGATCCGGATTTCATCAGCCATGATCGGGCCGTGGTGCAGGCTTACAAGGAGGATCCGCTGGTGCACAACCGCGTGACCGCGCGGCTGGCAAGCGCCATTCTCGAAGCGGGCAGGGCCGCGGTCGCCGCAGCGCCCGCATGGCGCGTGCCGACGCTGCTGCTGTATGCGGGCGACGATCACTTCGTGGCACCGCGCGGCAGCGATGAGTTCGCTGCGGCTGCGCCGCGCGAGGTGGTGGAAGCCCAGCGCTTCGATGCGCTCTATCACGAGATATTCAACGAGGGCGAGGCCGCAGCGCCGGTGTTCGCCCGGCTGGATCACTGGATGACGAAAGTCGGGACGGGACTCCGACGCCCGCCGGAATCCCGCGCATCAGCAAGCCCATCATCGGTGTGCTGAATGTGGCCGACCGCCCCAGCTGCCGGCACGATCGCGCGTCAGTTGAGGGGGCACGCCGCGAGCGGTGTCAACGTATAGTCCTCCGACCCCTCTCCATGCTGGTCACCAAACGGCGTTTCCACCGTTCCGGGCCCATGCGCGGTGATGCCCACCGCCACATCGCCTGCGTACTTCACCACGTACGTGCCCTTGCCATGCACATGCAGCTTCATCGGCTTGCCGTTGTCGTCGCCGGTCATGGCACCGGAGTACGTGTACCTGCCGCCGGCGGCCGAATCCGGCTCAAAGCGCACGGTCACGCCGTTGCCTTCCACGACGAACGTCTCTTCCAGATCGCAGACGTCCCCCACGCCGTGGAATTCGCCCTGCGTTCCTTCCAGGTGATAGGCACGCGATGTCCGGGTATCGAAGTCCAGTGTGGCCTTGCCTACCCCGCGTTTGCTGCGCGCCTCGAACGTGATGCTGGCTGTCTCGTTCTTCTTGTCCGGACCTGCATAGGCGTACTTCGCATCCGCCGGCACCTTGCCACCGGCGGGACTCAGTGCCGAGCCACCCGCCAGCGTCGCGCTTACCGCGCCACCGGCCGGCTGTCCGCTGCTCTTCACGCGTGGCTTCGCATCGATCTGGAACGGAGTCCCGACCTTCAGCCCCTTGCGGGCGCCGGGAACGCTGGTCACCTGCAGGTCGATGCAGCGCCCGCTCTCCCATGGAGAGCCCAAGGTCATTCCCCGCAGCATCATCTCTCCGACCAGCGTCTGCAGCAGCTCGACCCCCTCGAGGAGCTTTCGGGTCCGGTCGGCTTCTTCCATGCGAAAGATGCTGAACCCGCCTTCATCGTGGTGGTCCCAGATGCGCTCGCCACCGCGCCGGTAGCCCACGGTCACATCCACGTACTGCTGTTCGAAGTTCTCGAAGCCGCCCATCCGGATGTGGTTGCTGGAAGCCGAGCCGTCCGGGGTACTGATCAGCTGCGCGTCGTCATCCAGGTAGCGCTCGTACTTGAACGTGGAATGGACGTAGCCACCGGTTCCAGGCTTGTCGGTGGCGCTCATCTGCGAATCGACGTCGATCTCGACCTCCACCTTGCCGTTCTCGTCCGGGCAGCCGGTCATCCGCGTCGTCATCTTCACCTTGCCGTTGATGCCATGCTCGTTGACGTCGAATTCCATGGACTGGCGGAGCGATCCGTCCTTGTCGAACTGCAATGCCGCCTTGCCACCGCCGCCATCGAACTTCAGCGGCCCGCGGCTGACCAGTTCCGCGAGCTTGTCGTCCGGGAGCGTGCTCACCATGGTGCCGAGCATGCCGCCGGTGAGCATGCCCAGGAAGCTGCCCATGCCCATGCCGACGAAGCCGCTGGCCATGCCTTCACCCGTGAAGGCCGCGCGGATCAACTTTGGCGTTTCACCCCCGATGGCCCGGATGCGGCGTTCGTATTCGTTGCCAAGCGCCTGCAACGCCGCGGTGGCGGCCTCTTCCCCGCCCAGCGCCTGTTCGAGACCGGTCGCCTGCATCATCCGGTAGTGCAGGAAGTAGTCCGCCGCGGCAATCCGGCGCAGCGTCGGGTCCGGTCCTTCCGCGCGAAACCTCTGGATGTCGGCAGGCGTGGGGATGAACGTGGCCGGAGCCTGCGCGGCGGCTTCCGCGGCCGGCTGCTGCGCGCGCTGGCAGGATGCCAGCGTCACCAGTGCGAGCAGGCAGAATGCGGCAGAACGAGCGAGCTTCACGGCAGCGCTCACTGCCGCGTGAAGATCCAGCTCACGCGCAACAGGCCACCTTCCTCGTCCTTGCCGGCGAGCTTGATCTCCTTGTTGCCCTTCACTTCGCGCAAGTCGGCGGGAATCGTGACGGTGACGGGCTCCTTCGCGATCTGCGCCATCCACGGACCACTCGCCGACTTCTGCGAGACGTTCCTGTCGCCGGGAATCGACGTCACGACGGTCTGCGTGTACTCGAGTGCCGACAGCGGCATGGGCAGGGTCAGGATCATGTCCTTCTTCTCTGCATCGACTTCGATCCAGTAGGCGCCTGCCTCCGACTTGCCACCGGCCGGCGCAGGCAGCTCGCCGCCGCCCTGGCGGGTATCGGTGCGGCGGCAGGTCTTCGCTTCGGTGCAGGTCATCTCGTAGACCTGCTTGTTGTAGATCTCGTCGATCCTGTAGGACCCGGCGAGGGACGTCAGCTTCCACTGCTGGAAGCGCTTGCCGCCGAGATCCTTGCCGATGGATGCGCCTGTCGCACCCGCCGACTTCATGTCGGACGTGATCGTCATCTTGTCGCCGTAGCTGGAGACGGCCCTGCCGACGCAGGCCTCGAACTTCGACTCGCTGCGCTCGCCGCTCTTCCTGTCGATGGCCTCGCCCTCGCATTTCTGCGTGATCGCCAGCATGTCGCCGGCCATCGGCGACATCTTCTGGTACACCGAATCCCCGCGCGTCTTGATGTCGTCCAGCTGCGCCTGCTGTTTGGCATCACCCTGGTGCAGGGGGCCGAAGGGTTGCGGTGCCTGCGCCGCATACTGCGCGGTGATGGTCACGCGCCGGAGCATCTTCCAGTCGCGCTTCTGGTCCTTGGAGGGTGCCGCGTAGGCGCCCGTGTTGGAGTACTCGTACTCCACCCGCAGCTGCCCGCGCGTGCCCTGCGGAAGCAGGAGTTGTGCGTGTGCCGCCGTGGTGGCGGCCAATGCCAGCAGGAATACAGCGGTGCACTTCATCATGGTCTACCCCTTGCAATGACCTGTTGCAGGGTAGACGCGGCGAAACCGGGGAAACCGGCTCAGGAATGTCAGTCCTTCGCCAGCGCCGCCGCGGCGCGGGCCAGCCCCTGGGCGCAGGCATCGATCACGACCCGGTCGCCGGCATCGAATTTGATCTTCGCATCGACCTTGTTGTAGCTGTCGAGGCCCAGCTGGTACTGGCTGCGCGCCTGTTGCCAGTAGGCCCGCCGCGCGCTGGCGCTTTGTCCTGCCCGTGTTGCCAGCATTTCGTACAACTGGCCCAGGCCCCGCCCCAGATCGCCCTGGGCATAGGTCACCCGCAGTGTTCCGCCGGCCTGTGCCTGCTGGTCAAGGATCGCGGCCGACTTCAGGAAGAGCGGGCGGGCCTCGTCGAGCTGGCCGATCCTGACCAGCGCGTTGGCCAGCTGTACGTCCACATACGCACTCAGGAACACCGCATTGGCATCCTTGCGATCCGCGGCGCGCTCGGCGTAGACGGGCGCGGCCAGGCGCAGCAGCTTCGCGGCTTCGGCGAAGTTGTCGCGTTCGAAGTGCGTGATGGCGAGGCTCCTGCGCGCCGCGGCCAGGCTCGAGCGGTAACCCAGGTTTTCCGGCTGCAGGCCGACCAGCTTTTCCCCCGCCTGGATCGATCGGTCATACAGGCGCGAGGCACGTGCGTATTCGGCATCCGCCGACAGGCGCTCATCGCGCATCGATGCCGCATTGGTATACGCCGTGCTCACCGCCAGCAACGCCCGCTCGTCGTCCGGATGGTTGCCCAGGAACTCGTCGGCACCGGCCAGCAGCTTGTCGAAGGCCGCCATCCCTTCGGCGGCCTTGTGCAGCGTGATCAGCGACTGTGCCTGCGAGTACCAGGCTTCACTCAGCGCCGTCATCCGCTTGTGCTCGTCGGGTTCGGCAGAGCGCGCCGCTTCGAGCAGACCCACCGCGCGCTCGATGGTCGGCAGTGCAGCCTCGGCGCCATCGGTGAAGATGACGAGGCGGGCCTGCTGGGTCAGCACCGTGCCCAGCAGCCACGCCGCGCGCAGATTGCCGGGACTTGAACGCACCAGTGGATCCAGCAGCGCCACTGCGCGTCCGTAGCTTTCGAGCGCTGCCTTTGGCTCGCCGGTGTTCGACCCGAGGTCGGCGCCCTGGATGTCACCAACTCTCTTGTAGGCCGCAGCCACGTCCTCCTGCAGGGAAGGATCGGTCTCGGCCCCCTGGTACAGCGCATCCAGGTACTTCAGCGACGTCTTGACCAGCAGCTCGCGCGCCGCGGTCGCCCCCTGCAGTCTGGCCACTTCGTCGAGCACGACGAAAAGCAAGGAGATGGCCAGCTGC
>CAYWDZ010000098.1:0-10811 GCA_964456255.1 uncultured Steroidobacteraceae bacterium
TGCGCGCGCTGCGGCTTCGGCCATCTTCTTCAACCAGGGCGAGATGTGTTCGGCCGGATCGCGTCTGGTCGTACACGAAAGCATCAAGGACATGGTGCTCGAACAGGTGTCGACGCTCGCTCGCGAGCTTGTCCCCGGTGATCCGCTGGATGCTGCCACGAAGCTTGGCGCGATCGTGGATGCACAGCAGATGCAGCGGGTGCTGGGTTACATCGACATCGGCAGGCAGGATGGCGCGCGCGTCGCGCTGGGTGGTGCGCAGGTGCGGCGCGAGAGTGGCGGTTGCTATGTCGAGCCGACGGTGTTTGATGACGTGAAGCCCGCGATGCGCATCGCGCGCGAGGAGGTGTTCGGGCCCGTACTGGCCACCATCACGTTCCGGGATGAGGCTGAAGCCGTCGCGATTGCCAATGACACCAGCTATGGACTCGCCGCTGCCGTGTGGACGCGCGACCTGACCACGGCGCATCGCATGGCCCGTGCCATCCGCTCCGGCATGGTGTACGTGAACTGCTATGACGCGGATGACATCACCGTGCCCTTTGGCGGCTTCAAGCAATCGGGCATCGGGCGTGACAAGTCGCTGCACGCCTTCGACAAGTTCACCGAGCTGAAGACGACCTGGATAGATCTGACGTGACCGCGCTGCGGTTCGTGGCGACTGTCCCGCGCGGTTTCTCCGACCTGCTGGCCGGCGAGATTGCCGCGTTGGGTGGTGAACACATCAGGGAGACCAGTGGCAGCGTCAGCTTCGAGGGCACTCTGGCCGTGGGTTACCGCGCGCTCCTGGAATCGCGCCTGGCCAGCCGCGTGCTGCTGGAAATCACGCGCGCGCCTGTGGCCACTACTGACGAGTTCTACGCGATGGCGCGCAGTATCGACTGGCGCCAGCACCTGGATCCTGGTGGCACGCTGGCCTGTGAGTTCACCGGCAAACATCCTGCCATCAACAACACGCATTTCGGTGCGCTGAAGCTGAAGGACGCAATCGTCGACCAGCTGCGCGATACCACGCGGCAGC
The DNA here is from genome assembly GCA_964456255.1 of uncultured Steroidobacteraceae bacterium. Lineage (GTDB taxonomy): Bacteria > Pseudomonadota > Gammaproteobacteria > Steroidobacterales > Steroidobacteraceae > ZC4RG30. Next base: position 1,022 of record CAYWDZ010000098.1, read on the forward strand.
GTCCGTCGATCGAAACCCAGCGGCCGGACCTGCGCGTGCTGGCGCATGCCGGCAAGGATGGCATCGCGCTCCTGCTTGATCTGGCCGGCGATGCACTGAGCCGTCGTGGTTACCGGCTGGCTGGTGGCGAGGCGCCGCTGCGCGAGAACCTCGCGGCCGGCATCCTGCTGCGTGCCGGCTGGCCACGCATCGCGCAGGAGGGTGGCGAGTTTCTCGACCCGATGTGCGGGTCGGGCACCTTTGTCATCGAAGCCGCCTGGATTGCCACGGGCACGGCGCCCGGATTGCTGCGCGATTTCTGGGGCTTCCAGGGTTGGCGCGGCCACGATGCGTCGTTGTGGAAGCAGACGGTCGACGCGGCCAGGGCACGCATGCTGCAGCGGGTTCCGGTGGTGATCCGTGGCTCGGATCGCAACCGCGCCGCGATCGCCACGGCACAGGCCAACGCGCGGCGCGCCGGGGTGGACCGCGATCTGGTGTTCGAGCAACGGGATATCGCAGCGGCGAGGCCGCTCAACGAGGATGGCAATGCAAGTCCTGGACTGCTGTGCGTGAACCCGCCTTATGGCACGCGCCTTCCCGGCGACGAAGATGCGGCCGCTGCTCACCGTGCGATCGGGGAGGCCCTGCGTGGTCCGTTCGCAGGCTGGAACGCAGCGGTACTGACCGGCGAACCCGCGCTGGGCCAGTTGCTGGGCTGCGAGGCCAGTCGGGTACACACCGTCTGGAACGGCGCCATCGAATGCCGGCTGCTGCGCTTCGCCCCGGGAGAACGCCGGGTGCGACGCGAGGCTTCACGCGGCATTGTCATTGATGATCCCGCAGTCGCGCAGGGGCCTGGTGCGCAGATGTTCGCCAACCGGCTGCGCAAGAACCTGGCTCGCCTGGGCAAGATCGCCAGGCGCGAGAGCGTGAGTTGCTGGCGCCTGTATGACGCAGACATGCCCGAGTACGCGGTGGCGGTCGATCTGTACACGGGCGCGGGCCCGGATGAAGGCAAGCGCTGGCTGTACGTGCAGGAGTACGCGCCACCGCCGACTGTCGATGAGGCAGCAGCGCGCCGCCGGCGCGAAGAAGCCCTGGCAGTCCTGCCGCAGGTGACCGACGTGCCGTTGTCGGACATCCGGCTGCGTACGCGACGCAAGCAGAAGGACGGTGGCCAGTACGCCAGGCGCGGCACCAGTGAAGAATTTCATGTCGTGGAAGAGGGCGGCCTGAAGCTGCGGGTGAACCTCGATGGCTACCTCGACACGGGCCTGTTCCTCGACCATCGCCTTACCCGATTGCGCATTGGCCGCGAAGCCAGGGGCAAGCGCTTCCTGAACCTGTTCTGCTACACCGGAGTCGCCACCGTGCATGCCGCAGCCGGTGGTGCTGCGGCCTCGCTGAGCATCGACATGTCGCGCACCTATCTGGACTGGGCTGCCACCAATCTCGAACTCAACGGTCTCGCTGATCCACAGCACCAGTTGTTGCAGGCCGATGCAATCCGCTGGCTTGCGGAACAACCCACCGCACCATCTTTCGATCTGATCTTTCTTGATCCGCCCACTTTTTCGAATTCGGCGCGCATGCAGGGTGTGCTCGACATTCAGCGCGATCACGCAGCGCTGATTGCACATTGTTTGCGCATTCTTGCGCCGGAAGGCCTGCTGCTCTTCTCCACGAACTCGCGCTATTTCCAGTTAGATACAGCGACATCGCAATTTCGCGTATCGGATGTTTCTGCGGCTACGTTGCCGTTTGATTTCAAGGGCAACCCGCGCATTCATCGGTGCTACGAGATCCGTTCTCGTTGAACCGGCTCCATGGGCCAGCTATGCTCGGCCCGCTTGGTGGGGTTCCAACTCATTCATTCCTAAGATCGGACGGGCAACTGTCATGGCAAAGTACACTTTGAACGTAAATGGCACCGACCACACGGTCGATGTGCCGGCAGACCAACCGCTGCTGTGGGTGCTGCGAGATGAGCTCAAGCTCGTCGGCACCAAGTTCGGCTGCGGCATCGCCCAGTGCGGTGCGTGCACCGTGCATGTCAACGGGTCGCCGGTGCGCTCCTGCTCAATGCCGGTCTCTGGCGCGGCGGGGGTCAAGATCACCACGATCGAAGGGCTGGCTCAGGGTGGTGAACTCACCGCCGTGCAGAAGGCCTGGATCGAGCACGACGTTCCGCAGTGCGGCTACTGCCAGTCGGGCCAGATCATGGCCGCCACGGCACTGCTCAGAACCAAGAAGAATCCGACCGATGCCGACATTGACGCCCAGATGCAGAACATCTGCCGCTGCGGCACCTATGTACGTATCCGCGCCGCGATCAAGTCTGCGGCCAAGGCCCTGAACGGGAGCGCCTCATGATCAGCCTGCCAGAAAACGAGTATTACCCGGATGTCCTGCGCGCCGAGGTTGAAAAGCTGCAGCGTCAGGAAGCAGTTGCTTTCACGACCGGCCCGGTATCACGCCGCGGCTTCATGAAGGCCACGGCCGCCGTTGGTGGCGGCATGGTGCTGGCCTTTGGCCTGCTGCGTAACGAGGAAGCTTCCGCCCAGGGCGCGCCGGCGCGCCGCGGTGGTGGAGGCGGCTTCGGTGGGCCAGCAGCGCCCCTGAACCCCAGTCTCTACATCAAGATTGCGCCCAGCGGCACGATCACGCTGTTCTCCAAGACGCCAGAAATCGGCCAGGGCATGAAGACCGGCAACGGCCTGATGCTGGCCGAAGACCTGGACGCGAACTGGAATGACGTCGTCGTCGAACAGGCGCCAATCGACTCCGTGTATGGCAGCCAGTTTGCCGGCGGTTCGATGTCCACCCCCTCCAATTACAACCTGATGCGCCAGTCCGGCGCCGCGGCCCGCGCCATGCTGGTGGCGGCCGCTGCCCAGCAGTGGGGCGTGCCCGCGAGCGAACTGACCACTTCGAAGAGCGTGGTGATGCATGCGGCCAGCAATCGCAAGGCCAGCTACGGATCACTGGCCACAGCTGCTGCCGGCATGCCGGTGCCCGCTGTCGCGGACCTGAAGCTGAAGGACAAGAAGGACTGGACGCTGATGGGCACGCGCGTCACCGGCGTGGACAACGTCAAGCTGGTGACCGGCCAGTCCCTGTTCGGCATGGATGTCCAGCTGCCGAACATGAAGGTAGCGGTGTTCCAGAAATGTCCCGCCGTGGGTGGCAGGGTCGCCAAGGCCAATCTCGAGGAAATCCGCAAGCTCCCCGGCGTGGTTGATGCGTTCATCGTCGAGGGTACCTTCAAGCCCACCGAAGTGATGCCGGGTGTGGCCATCGTGGCTGACAACACCTGGGCCGCGTTCTCGGCCAGGAAGAAGCTGAAGATCGAATGGGACGAGAGCGAGGCATCCAAGGACAGCTGGACGGCTTTCGTGGCGCAGGCCAAGCAGGCAGCCGCCAAGGGTCCGGGTGCGCAGTCCCTGCGTGCCACTGGTGACTTCGATGCGGCATTCAACAGCGCCGCGAAGAAGGTTGAGGGTTTCTACACTTTCAACTTCATCTCGCACCAGCCGATGGAGCCGCAGAACACCACCGCCTGGTACCAGAAGGATCCGGCCGGCGACAAGCTCGAGATCTGGGGCTCGGTGCAGATTCCCGACGGCGGGCGCACCGCGGCAGCCGCGGTCGTGGGCGTGGCGCCAAATCGCGCGGTGATGCACCAGATGCGCGTGGGCGGCGGCTTCGGCCGTCGTCTGATGAATGACTATGTCTGCGAGGCCGCGGCCATCTCGAAGCAGGCTGGTGGCATCCCGGTGAAGCTGGTCTGGACCCGCGAAGACGATATCTCGCATGACTTCTATCGCGCTGGCGGCTTCCATGACTTCAAGGGCGCGCTCGACAAGGATGGCAAGCTGATCGGCTGGAGTGGGCATGCCCTCTCGTTCTCCGACGGCTTTGCTGCGGCTGCGGGTCCGCGTGGTCCGCAGGCTGTGCAAGGTGCCTTCGGTGGTGCGGGAGACTTCCCGTCAGGCTTCGTGCCCAACTATCGCGTAACCCAGACGCTGACTCCGTTGAAGATTCCCTGCGGACCGATGCGCGCGCCGGGCAACAACACGGCGGCGTGGGTGGTGCAGTCCTTCATGCATGAGCTGTCGACGGCTGCCGGCCGCGACCACGCCGAGTTCCTGATCGAGGTGTTCGGCCAGAAGCCGGCGGCCCCGGCGGCAGGTGGTCCGGGTGGCGGTTTCGGCGGTGGCGGCGTGAATGCTGATCGCGCCATTGCGACCATCAAGGCTGCGGTGGAGCGCTCCGGATGGGGCAAGCCGCTGCCCAAAGGTCACTTCCATGGTCTGGCGTTCCACTACTCGCACCAGGGTCATTTCGCCGAAGTGGCCGAAGTGAGCGTGGATGCGAAGAAGAAGGTCACGCTGCACAAGATGACCGTGGTGGGCGACATCGGCCCGGTGGTGAATCTCTCGTCCGCCGAGAACCAGGTACAGGGTTCGGTGGTCGAGGGCCTGGCTACGCTGGGTCTGGAGGTCAACATCGAGAATGGACGCATCCAGCAGCAGAACTTCGATACCTACAAGCTGGCGCGCATGCCGATCACGCCGGTGATCGATGTGCATTTCCTGGCGACGGACTTCAGCCCGACGGGCTGCGGTGAGCCGGCCTATCCGCCTGCGATTCCGGCAATCACCAACGCAATCTCTGCTGCCACCAAGGAGCGCATCCGTACCCTGCCGATCACCAGGCTGGGTTATTCGATCGCCTGAGGCTGAACCGGTGAGTTGAAACCCGCGGCCCGCACGGGAAACTGTGCGGGCCGTTTTCATGATGAAGAGATTCCCTTCTGCGTTGCTGCTGCTCCTCGGCCTGGTGTCGACGCCTGCCCTTGCCTGGTCCGAACTCGGCCATCGGCTCGTCGGAGATCTTGCGCAGACCCGGCTGACTCCCCAGGCACAGGTTCAGGTCAAGGCGCTGCTGGCGGGTGAAGCGGAGCCGACGCTGGCAGGTGTGGCGACGTGGGCGGATGGACTGCGCAACACCGATCCGGCGCGTTTCAAGGCGACTTCGGCCTGGCACTACATCGATTCGAAGGACGGCAGTTGCACGTTCGCGCTGAAGCGCGATTGTCCGGACGGGAATTGCATCGTCGTTGCCATCGAGACCCAGCGGCGAGTCCTGGCCGATCGGTCACAGCCCGCCGCGGCGCGCGCAGTGGCGCTGAAATTCCTGGTGCACCTCATCGCCGATGTGCACCAGCCGCTGCATGCGGGCAACCGACCCGATTCCGGCGGCAACCGGTTCCAGGTGAGCCTCCGCACTGACCTCGCGCCCGAAGCCTATGCACGCCAGAACTACCGGAACGGCGTGATGGGTACCAACCTGCACGCGATCTGGGACTACTACGTGCTGGCTTCGGCGCAGCTGACCGCGCGGCAGTATGCGGCGCGGTTGCAACCGCGCTTGCCAGCGCTGAAGGCCGGCCAGGCCGGTACGCCCATCTCATGGGCCGAGGAGTCCTGTGCGCTGATCGATGCGCGCAAGCTGTATCCGGCGAAACATTCCCTGGATCACGCCTACCTGACCGAAATGCGGCCACTGGCGGAGCGCCGCATCGAGACCGCGGCCCTGCGGCTGGCGGCGGTGCTGAATGAGGCGCTGGGCCAGCTCTAGAGCAGGTCCTTCAAGCGGTAATACAGCATCGCCAGCACCAACGCCGGGCGGCGCAAGCGCTGGCCGCCCGGGAATTCACGGTGCGGGATGCGGGCGAACACGTCGAAGCGCTCGGCGGATCCCGCAATCGCCTCGGCCACCAGTTTGCCGGCGAGGCCGGTGAGCGCGATGCCGTGTCCCGAGAAACCCTGCAGGTAGTAGACGTCGTTATCGAGCCGGCCGAAATCCGGCGCGCGGTTCAAAGTGATGTCCACGTAGCCGCCCCACGAGTAATCGATGCGCGCATCCTGCAACTGGGGAAACACACGCAGCATGCGTTTGCGTGTGGCATGAGCGGTGTTGAACGGGTCGAGGCCCGAGTAGCTGACGCGCCCGCCGAACAGCAGCCGATGGTCGGCGCTGCGACGAAAGTAATCGAGCACCCAGTTGATGTCGGTGACCGCGGTGTTGTCGGGCAACAATTTCCGGGCCATGGCCTCGCCCAGCGGTTCGGTGGCAACGATGTACGTGCCCACCGGCATGATGCGCCGGTAGAGCGCGGGCACCGTCTGGCCCAGCCAGGCATTGCCGGCATACACGATCTGGCGGCAGGTGAGTTCACCCTCTGAGGTCACGAGCCGCAACCGGCCATCGCGGCGCTCATGCCGCGATACGCGGCTGCCCTCGTGCAGCACCGCGCCCGCACGCTCGGCGGCCGCCGCCAGGCCGCGCACATACTTCAGAGGATTGATGTGGCCACTGTTGGTATCCAGCAGGCCGGCGATGTAGCGATCGCTGGCGACCAGGCGGCGCGTGGCCGCGGTATCCAGCAGCGAGACGCTGTTGTAGGCGTAGTTGCGTGTCAGGTCTGCATGCCACTCGGCGAGCTCGGTCGCCTGCCGGGGTTTGATGGCCACATGCATCTGGCCTGCCACGTAGTCGCAGTCGATCGCATGCTGCGCGATCAGTTCGCGCATCAGCGCCAGCGCCTCGATCGACATGTCCCACACGCGGCGCGCATCGGCCTTGCCGATCAGTGCATCGAGTTTGTCCTGGCCCGCAGCCACGCCGAAGATGGCCTGCGCACCGCTGCGGCCCGAGGCGCCCCAGCCGATGCGCTCGGCTTCAAGCAGGCGCACGCTGTAGCCGCGTTCGGCCAGGTGCAGTGCCGCTGACAACCCGGCGATGCCGCCACCCACCACGCCGACATCACACTGGGCAGTGCCTGCAAGGGCGGGACGCGTGGGTATCGGGGGCTGGGACGCCCAGTACCAGGAGATGTGATCGTCCCGGCCGGTCATGGTTACAGCGCTGGCAGATACAGCGCGAATTCCTGTGCTGTAGGTTGCGCGTTGAATTCGTCCAGCTCATGGCGCTTCACCGTGGCAAAGAGCTGGTGCAATTCCGGTCCGAGCAGTTCGCGCGCGAACCGGCTTGCTGCGAAGCGATCCAGTGCGGTGGGCCAGTAGCGTGGCAGGCCTTCGCCCAGCTCGCCCGCGCCCCTGTAGGCATTGCCTTCCAGTGGCGGACGTGGCTCCTGCCTGTCCGAGAGCCCCTTGAGTATTCCGCCCAGCACCCACGCCATCACCAGATACACGTTTGCATCAGCACCTGCGACGCGGTGTTCCAGGCGGCGATTGGCCGCATCGCTCACCGGCACACGCAGCGCAGCGCCACGATTGTTCACGGACCAGTCGGCCGTGACCGGCACGTAGGCCTCGGTGCGGAATCGGCGCCAGGAGTTGGCCAGCGGGGCGAAGATCGCCATGCCGTCGGCCATGGTGGTGAGCAGGCCTGCCGCGGCATGGCGCATGGTCACGGTGCCGCGCGGATCGGTATCGGCAAACACATTGCGGCCCGACGGGTCATTCAGGCTGACATGGATGTGCAGCCCGCTGCCGGCCATGTCGGCATACGGCTTGGGCAGAAAGGTTGCATCCATGCCGTGGTGGCGCGCCACGCATTTCACCAGGCGCTTGAAACGCACGGCCTGGTCGCAGGCCGTGAGTGCGTCGGCACCGTGCGCCAGGTTCACTTCGAACTGTCCCGGGCCGTACTCGGCCAGTGCACTGGTTGCCGGCACGTGCTGCACCCGGCACGCGCTGTCGATATCGGCCAGCACTTTCGAGCAGGCGTCCAGATCGATCATGGAATTGATCTGCGTACGGTGTTCCCGGCGCCCGGTGAGCGGGGAGGCCGGCGGTCGCGGTTGCCCCTGCGCAGTCAGCTCACGGTCCAGCAGATAGAACTCCAGTTCCACTGCCACCACCGGTGTGAGTCCGAGCCCGGCGAAGCGCGCCAGCACCCGTGTCAACAGATGGCGCGGATCGCAGATGAAGGGCCGCCCATCGCGCTCATGCATGGTGATCTGGGCCTGCGCCACGCCGTGATCCAGCCAGGGCACGTCCACGAGAGTGCCCGGAACCGGCAGGCAGGGGCGGTCGGCGTCGCCCTCGTCGAATCCGAAGCCGGTGGCCTCCACGGTGTGCCCCGGCACGTCCACCGCAAACATCGAGCCTGGCAGCAGCAGGCCGTTCGAGAAGGCCGCGGACGCGCCACCCACGTCCACACGCTTGCCGCGATCCACCCCGTTCAGGTCGTGCAACAGGAGGTCGATGAAGCGCAATTGCGGCCGCGCAGCAAGAAATTCCAGCAGCTCCTGGTGCATTCTACTTCTCTTTTATATTCAATCAGTTACGCTGGATTTGTCGCGATTCCGGGGCGGTCCGGGGGTCCCGTGTGGTGTAATGGCTCACCCTCGAAAGGCCCCGCTGTTGGCGGGGCCGCCACCAGATTCTACAGCCCCCCGCAGCCATGTCTGCCCGCCGACCTGTCATTGGAATCCCTGCCGACCGGCGCGTCATTGCGCCCCATCCCTTTCACATGGTCGGAGAGAAATACATCACCCCGCTGCTGCGTCTGGCTGGCGCACTGCCGCTGCTCATCCCGGCGCTGGGCGATGAGCTGAAGCTGGAGGCGCTGATCGATGAACTCGACGGGCTGCTGTTCACCGGCAGCCCGTCGAATGTCGAGCCACATCGCTATGGGGGCGAGACGAGCCGGCCGGGAACGCTGCATGACCCCGAGCGCGACGCGACCACGCTGGCGCTGATCCCGCGGGCGATCGCCGCCGGCGTGCCGGTGCTGGGGCTTTGCCGCGGCTTTCAGGAAATGAACGTGGCCTATGGCGGCACCCTGTGGCAGCACGTCCATGAAGTGCCTGGCATGCATGTGCATCACGAAGATGCGACCCAGCCACTGGATGCGCAGTACGGGCCGGCGCATGACGTGACGTTGGCACCAGGCGGCCAGCTGGCGGCGATTGCCGGCGGCGCGACGCGCATCCGCGTGAACTCGCTGCACCACCAGGGTGTGCGCACGCTCGGCTCGGGGCTCGTCGAGGAAGCACGCGCGGATGACGGGCTGATCGAGGCGTTTCGCGTGGCAGGCGCCAGGCGATTCGCGCTGGCCGTGCAATGGCATCCGGAATGGCAGGCTGAGAAGAACGACTTTTCAGCCGCACTCTTCAGGGCATTTGGCGCGGCCGCCCGTGAGCGCGCCTCGCAGGACTCGTAACAGGTGATTCATGACCACTGACATCCAGCAATTCTTCCGCGAACGCGGCATCTCCGAAGTGGAGGCCATCATCCCCGACATGGCCGGCATTGCGCGCGGCAAGATCATGCCGGCCGAGAAGTTCACCACCGATGAGGGCATGAAGCTGCCGGAAAGCATCTTCCTGCAGACGGTGACCGGCGATTACCCGACCGATACCGGCGACACAATGAGTCCGGCCGAGATCGACATCGTGCTCAAGCCCGACACCCGGACAGTCCGGGAAGTGCCCTGGACTGCTGAACCCACGGCGCAGGTGATCCATGACTGCTTCTATGGCGACGGCCGCCGCGTGACCATGGCGCCACGGCATGTGCTGCGCCATGTGCTGGAGCTGTACGCACAGCGCGGCTGGGAACCCGTGGTTGCGCCGGAGCTCGAGTTCTACCTGATCGAGCCGAACATCGACGCGGACTATCCGCTGAAGCCGCCGGTGGGTCGATCGGGGCGCTCCGAACCCGGCCGGCAGAGCTACAGCATCGCGGCGGTGAACGAGTTCGATCCGCTGTTCGACGACATCTACGCGTTCTGCGAACGCCAGGACATCGAGATCGATACGCTGATCCACGAG
>CAYWDZ010000099.1:0-10709 GCA_964456255.1 uncultured Steroidobacteraceae bacterium
GCAGAACCACTGCGGCATCTACCGGCTCGACCGACCCGGCGAAGTCTGGACGCGCATCGGCAAGGCCATGCCGGCAAGGATCGGTGACTCCGGTTTCAACATGACGGTGCATCCGCGCAACGACAAGGTGTGCTGGGTGCTGCCCATGGATGGCAGCACGGTGTGGCCGCGCACGTCCATTGGCGGCAAGCCAGCCGTGTACACCACGCGCAATGCCGGCAGGACCTGGCAGCGCCAGGACAAGGGCATGCCGGCGAAGAACGCCTGGTGGACAGTCAAGCGCCAGGCCATGTGTGGTGATGCGCGCGATCCGGTGGGCCTGTACTTCGGCACCACCCAGGGCGAGGTCTGGGCCAGCCGCGATGAGGGCAGGAGCTGGCGCTGCATCGCGCGGAATCTGCCCGAGATCTATGCCGTCGAGTGCGCGGAGCTCTGACGCCATGCGGGTGACCATCCCGAGCCCGCTGCTGGACTACACCAGGCGCCGTGAAGTCGCGGCGCAGGGTGCAACACTGGATGCCGTGCTGCGCGACCTGGACCGGCAGTTTCCCGGCATCCGCTTCCGCATGGTCGACGAGCAGGATTGCATCCGGCCGCACATGCGAGTGTTCCTGGATGGTGATGAACTGCGTGATCCGGCAACGCCGCTTGATCCGGCGCGCACGCTGCACATCGTGCAGGCGCTCAGTGGCGGCTGAACCAGCCGTACCGAATATTCACGCACCTTGCGGTCATGTGGCGCCTTGGCCGCGCACGCCTCCCGGCGCATCGTCTCCCGCATGGTGCAGCGATCCCGGAGCCATTCCACGGCTCCGGGATCTGCAGCCACCTTGTCTTCGGATCAGAACCGCTTCTTGATCGTCACGGCGAACTCACGCGGCCGGCCTGGAGTGCCGTCCGTGTGGCGACCGCCACTGATGATCTGGTCAAAGCGCGACGTGAAGTAGTACTTATCCAGCAGGTTGGTGACTTCCAGCGCCACATCCAGATCGCGTCCCACATTGCGCCAGACCAGCCTGGCGTTGACCAGCCCGTAGGCACCGATGAGGTTGGTTGGCTGGTTGTTGCCATTGGTATAGATCTTGGACTGGTAGCTCCAGTCGACGCGCGGTGTGATCGTGCTGCCATTGGCAAGGCCGAGCTCGTACTGCGCTCCCACGCTGGCCTTGTGCTTCGGCATGAACGGAAGAACGAAGGACGGCAGGATGCTGGCGCTGGCGCCCGTCAGGCTCTTGTACTTGAAGTCCGTGTAGCTGTACGAAGTCTCGACGTTGAGGCCGCCAAACAGCAGCGCCACCGACTCCAGCTCGAAGCCCTTGATCTCGCCCGTGCCCACGTTGCCGATCCTGCCGCAGGGGCTCGGCAGTGTTGAGCCGGTGCAGACCTGCAGGCCCAGCTGCAGATCCGTGTAGTCGCTGAAGAACACCGCGCTGTTGACACGCAGATGATTCTGCAGCAGATCAGCCTTCACACCAGCTTCCCAGGTCTTCAGGTGTTCACCATCGAACGAAGTTGCCTGATCCGCCACGAACGGACGCGGGGATACGCCGCCACCCTTGTAGCCTGTGGCGTACTGCGCGTAGACCATGACGTCTTCGTTGAAGCTGTACTGCACCACGCCACGATAGTCCGTGTTCGTGCCATCGAATGGACTGCTGACGGTGTTGAGCGCACCCACGACCGGCGCACCCGTGGAACCGTCGCGGTTGAGGCGCACGTAGTTGTAGTCCTTGTGCTCATCGGTGTAGCGAATGCCGGCAATCAGCTGCAGCTGATCGGTGACGTTGTACTGCAGGTGTCCGAACCCGGCCTTGGTGTCCACATTGACCACGTCGTTCTGCTGGAAACTCAGCGGACTCGAGTAGCGCAGATCCTGCAAGGACTGGTAGCGGGACCTCTGATCCAGGTAGTACCCGCCGATCGTCCACTCCACCGGGCCGGTGGTGCCATTGAGGCGCAGTTCCTGGCTGAACATGTGGAACGGCAATTCGCCATCACCGATCGAACTGGCCAGCGGCGACAGGTCATTGTCATTGGCGAAGCCGCTCTTGTACGCACGGTAGGCCGAGATCGACTTCACTTGCAGCGCGTCCGTCAGCTTGATTTCCGCATCGAGCGCAGTGCCCCACCCGATGAAGTACTGCTCCGGAACAGGGCGGGTCTCGTGCCATGGGAAGGGCACCGCGCCGCTCGTGGCCGAACCGCCTCCCGCATAGGGCGCGTTGTAGTAGCTCGCGTAGTTGTAATAGGGATGCCGTTCCGTCGGAACAAACGCGGAACCAGGCGCGTTGTTGGCTGTGTTGCCATCGTAGATCGCCTGGATGCGCTCTTGCGCAGCCGCTGACAGCAGACTGGTGTCGTAGCCAACCAGCACGTTGCCGGTCGGATTGCGTCGGTCGTTGGTATAGTCCAGCGACAGGTTGAACTCCGCGCGATCATTCGCCACCCAACGCAGCGCAGCCCGCGCAGCCGAGTAGTTCACATTGCTGTCCCTGGAGACCACGCAACCCTTGGTGGTGGCGACGTTGGACTGGATGCCATACGGGTTACCCGGATTGGCGCAACCATAGTCGACGCGCTTGATGTAACCATCCTGCTTCCGGTCCACGCCGGAGATGCGCATGAACAGGTTGTCGGTCAGCGCAAAGTTCGCGGAGCCGCGCAGATCGACACGGTCGCGCGAACCATAAGTGGCCTGGAAATAGCCGTCGGTCTCCTCGGTGGGCCGCTGCGTGTACAGCTTCACGGCGCCGCCGATCGAGTTGCGCCCTGCCAGCGTGCCCTGCGGACCACGCAGGATTTCCACGCGATCCAGGTCCAGCAGGTCCAGCATTGAACCGGTCAAGGTCGAAATGTAGACATCGTCAACATAGATACCGACACCAGGCTCCAGCGCCGGGTTGAAGTCGTAGGCGCCAATACCGCGAATGTAGGCAGCGATCGATGGGCCCCATCCGGCACCCTGCTGCTTCAGCGTTACGCTTGGCGCCTGGTTCGCGACATCGGTGATGTTGGTCTGGCTGCGCGATTCGAGCGTCTCGGCGGAGATGGCCGTGATCGCCAGTGGCGTGTCCTGCACGTTCTGTGCACGGAACTGCGCTGTGACGTTGACTTCCTCCAGCTCTTCTACCTCTGCAGCGATGACGGGAGCCGCCAGGCCGGAGGCAATTGCCATGCCCAGCGCAACGCGGACTGCGCGACCTACAGACCTGTGCGCAGAACCTACCCTTCTGGAACGATTAGCCACGTGAGAACCCTCGATTGTTGTAAACGCAACGGTTGCAACCAAAACCCGCCGGCAATCTATACCGACTGGAGACTTTAGTCAGCAAGGCGCAGGCGCAAAGTGCGTTCAAAGCACTTGCTGTATCGCACAACGAGTCACTCGTTATCCGGCAGATCTTTGCAGATAAGGCTCAGTAGCGGCTCAGATCCGCCGCGATCTCCACGGGTCCGTTGAACCACTTCTTCACCCCGGCCACGTAGGGCGCCGTATCCACGTTGGGGTCGCGCCCGGCAACCAGATGCGTGATCACCACGCGCTTGACCCTGGCCTTGGCGGCCATCTGCCCGACCTGGTCCGGGTTGATGTGATGGTCGGTGAGATGTTCGTGCATCTCGCGGGAACGCTTCTGCTGCGTGGAAAAGGTTTCGATGAACTTCGGATCGATAAGCTCGGCAAACAGCAGGTCCGCACCGCTGGCGAGTTGGGTCACCGCCTCGCTGGGACCGGTATCGCCGGTGTACACGATGGAGCGGTCCGCAAGATCGAAGCGGAACGAAAGCGAGCCATAGCGCCTGGCCATGTCACTGTCCTTCGGAAAACTATAGTGGGTGTTTTCGACCGCGGTCAGCGTGAAGCCGTCGAACTTGACCCTGGCCCCATCGGGCAGCTCGACGACGTCGACGAGGCTCTCGGGCGCGACGTAGTCCTCGCCCGGCACTCCATAACCGGACCTGGCCTCGGGCTCGATGGCTGCCAGCAGCCCGTTCACCATGGCCTTGATGCCCGGTGGCCCGTAGACCGTGATCTTCCCGCTGCTGCCCATCTGCTGCCGCAGCCCGAGCACGGCGAACAGGCCGCCCGTGTGATCAATGTGAATGTGGCTGACGAACACGGCTCGCACCGCCGCCAGCGAATAGCCCGCGCGGGCCAGCTGCTGGACTTCGCCATCGCCCGCGTCCACCAGGTACACAGCCTGCCCGACGACGAGTGCATTGGCTGGCTGCGAGCGATTGCGATCGGAGACCGGGCCGCCATGCGTGCCGAGCGTGATGAACTGATTGGCAGGGCGCGCGCCTGGCGCGTCTGCAGCCTCCAGCGCTGTGGCGATCAGCAGTGCGAGGGCGATGGCAGCGAGTTTTTTCATGATCTGTGCAGAGTCGCCCTAGAACAGACCGCTGGCCTTCACCACTGCCTGGTTGCCCCAGTCACTGACGATGTTGCGACGTGCGATGTACCACTTGCCATCGACCTTTGAGTACTCGTCCTCGTAGCGTCCAATGCCCAGGATCTGCGGACCGACGCCCTCGATCATGACGATGGTCATGACATAGCAGAGGCCGGTGGCCTTGGCGGGCCCTTGCAGGTCGATCACGGAATTGGTGATCACGTGCCGCATCTTGCCGAAGCTGCGCTCACCGTCCTTGGCACCGGCGTTGAAGCGCTTGCGATCTTTCGTCGCCGTATCGTGCAGCGCCTGCCGGCCCTTTGCCATGACCTTGCCGCCGCTCATCAGCTCCGCGTCCGCCGTGAACACACCGGCATACATGTCCGGGTCGGTGAGGTCATGCGCCAGCGCATAGCGTGACTGCAGCTCCTGGATCTGCAGACGGTCCAGCAACTCCGCAGGTTCTGCGGCATGCCCCAGCGTGCCGAGCAGGAGCGTGCAGGTGGCGATCAGGGATTGGTACAAACGGGCCTTGTTCATGGGTTCACCCCGGTTGGTCTTGCACTCGAAGGTTGCCGGCTCGCCGCCGCATTGCACGGCGGCGAGCCGTGCCGTCATTTCTTTGTCGGGAGTTTGTTCAGCTCCGTCTGGACCTTGGCAAGGACCTCGTCGCTGAGCGCCTCCGGCTCGTACTGCTGAATGGCCTGAAGCGTGGATTCCTTGCCCATCGTATGGAACATCTCGTTGCCGTACACGGTCGGGATCATCTTCTTCAGCAACTCCACGGCAGCCGGGTCGTCCAGCAGCTTGCCAACCAGCGTCTCCTTCACGGAGTAGTGCCCGGGTGTCGCGGCGGGGATGGTGACGGGAGCATCTGCCGCCAGTGCAGGCACGGCCGCGGCGATCAGTGTGGCCAGAATCAAAGTACCAAGGGTCTTGCGCATTCTTCCTCTCCTTGAAAAACAGTTGGCGCCCCAGGGGCGATCGCGGCAATTCTCCCACGAGGAATTCCTTCTGTTAGGAATATTTCTCGCGGCGGTATCGGCAACCCTGTACATGCGCCACCCCCGCACTCTGGCACTGGGGGCCGCATTATCGCCCATCCTCCTGCGCCCGGCCCTCGGGCACCGTAGAATCCCCCCGACCTCCCCGCCAGAAAGGGATGCCCTTGCCCGATATCTTTCTCTCCTACAGCCGCCGGAGAAATGGACCATGAAGCACAAGCCCAATCGGCTCTCACGCCGCACCATGTTGCAGACCGGCACTGCCGCGTTCGCGGCCACGGCCCTGCGGCCCACCACCCTCTTCGCGGCTACCGCTCCGCTGATCGAGACCCGCTACGGGAAGGTGCGCGGCTACCGCAACGATGACGTCTACACCTTCAGGGGCATTCGTTACGGCGCCTCCACCGCGGGCGCCAATCGCTTCATGCCGCCCAAAGCGCCGACGCCATGGGCGGGCGTGCTGGATGCTTCGGACTATGGCTACAGCGCGCCACAGACCAATGCCGCCCTGCCCCGTGCGCCCGCGAGGGACCCCGCGCTGAACGAGCTCTTCGCCGCATCCAATGGCTACCGCACCGACCCGGGCGAGAGCGAGGATTGCCTGTTCCTCAATGTCTGGAGCAAGTCACTGCGGCAGGGCGCGAAGCGTCCGGTGCTGGTGTGGCTGCACGGTGGCGGTTTTTCCTCCGGCAGCGGCTCGGCGCTGCTCTACGACGGCACGAACATGGCCAGCCGCAGCAACGTCGTGGTGGTCACGATCAATCACCGGTTGAATGTCTTCGGCTACACGCATCTGGCCGAGATCGGCGGCAGGGACTACGCGAACTCCGGCAATGCTGGGCAGCTCGACATCATCCTGGCGCTGCAGTGGGTGCGCGACAACATCGACCGCTTTGGTGGTGACCCGAATCGCGTGATGATCTTTGGTGAATCCGGCGGCGGGGCCAAGGTCTCTTTCATGCTGGCCTCCCCGCCCGCCAGGGGTCTGTTCCACCGCGCAGTCATCGAAAGCGGCCCGGGCATCACTATGGCCGAGAGCGCGAATGCCACCCGTGCCGCCGAACAACTGCTGTCCGAGCTGAGCATCAAGCGCACCGAACTCTCGCGCATTCATGAGCTGTCCACCGCGCAGGTGCTGGCGGCGTACTTCTCGGCCCTGGGCAAGATGCCCGGCGGCGGTCTCGGTGGCGGGCCGTTCTCGCCGGTGCTGACGCCCGACGTGCTGCCCGCGCATCCGTTCGCGCCGGTGGCGAGCCCCGTTGGCGCCGATGTGCCGGTGATCGTCGGCTGGAACCGTACCGAGGCCACGCTGTTCCAGCTCAGCGATGACGCAGCGTTCCATCTGGACGACAAGGGGCTGGATGAGCGCCTGCAGAAGCTGTTCGCCGAACGCGGGCCGCGCATAAAGCAGGCGTACATGAAGGCTGGCGGCTCGCCTTCGGATATCTACTTCCGCATTGCGAGTGACCAGTTGATGGGCGCCAATTCCATCCTGCTGGCCGAGCGCAAGGCCGCACAGAACAAGGCGCCGGCGTACCTGTATCGCTTCGACTGGCTGTCGCCGGCGCTCGGTGGCCGCCTGCGTTCGCCACATGGGCTGGAAATGCCGTTCGTGTTCGACAACACAGAAGAGGGCGGGTTCATGCACACGGGCGGCGGCCCGGGACCGGCAAGACTCGCCGCGCGCATGCGCTCCGCGTGGGCGGCATTTGCCGAAACCGGCAACCCCAACACTTCGCAGCTGCCGCGCTGGAACCCTTACGACGCAAGCCTGCGCAACACCATGGTGTTCAACGACGAACCGAAGTCCGTGAATGATCCGGACAGCGCGGAGCGCCAGGCGATGCAGTACTTCCGCTAGGTACCGTTCCAGCCTTACAGCGGAATGGACCTGTAGAGGGGAGAAGGCGCGAGCGGTATCGGCCCGATGGGAGGCGGCCGAGGCCGAGGTGGTATGTCGATGATCACGGGCGGCACCTGCACAGGGGGCAGCTTGCGCTCACCCTGCTCTGGCGACTGCTCGGATGAATACAGTGAAAACCTCACGGGAACCAACACGCAGCCTGACAACGGCTGGCCATCGATGAGACCTGGCCTGATCCGCACAGCCTGGCCATAGCGCAGGGCGGCCTCGTCGAGCCGTTCGAAGCCGGAGCTCGCGTCCACAGTCACTTCGACAGGCTTGCCCTGAAGGTCATAGCAGAGCTTGAGCTTCGTCAGGCCCTCTTCTTTCAGCTCGCGGGAGGCGGCCGGATAGTAGTCGTCTGGATTCGGCTTGAAGACATAGCCCGCCCCTGCCACGGAGTTGCGGGCCGGTGGGGCCGGTTGCGCGGCAGCCGCCGCGGTTGCCGATGCCAGCAGCAGGACTGCCAAGGGTAGCTTCATGGCTGCCTCCGTGATTCCCTGCGGAGCGTTGCGCGGTCGCCTGAAGAGTAACCCGAAAATCATCGACCGCCCATGGGCCTCGTCAGACGAACTGGGGCGCCTGGCAGGACCAGGGGCGCTGCGCTAGGCTGACTGCACTGAGATCGCGACGATCAAATGGAGTGTCCATGCGCGCCCCGTTCAATGTCGTTCCCCTGGTTGCAACCCTCCTGTCTCTTGGTATCAGCGGCTGCGGCCAGCGCGCAGCCGTGCCCGAACAGCAGGCCGCTGCCGCACAAGCGAAGATCGATGCGTTCTTCGCGGCCTTCACCGATCGCTGGGTCGAAGGCGACCCTGACCTGGCAGTATCGACAGGCTATTTCACCGGCGACAAGCAGGATCAACTCTCACGCCAACTGACTCCGTGGACCCGCGAGTACACGTTGCAGCGCCTGCAACTGGCAAGGGAAGGCAAAGCCGAGTTGGCTGCACTGGATCTGTCGCTGGCCACGCCACTGCAGAAGAAGGCAGCGGCCTTGATGCAGAGCGACTTCGACCTGCGGCTGGCGGGTGAGCCCTTGCTTGACTACATCTTCGCGCCGCTCCAGCAAATGAGTGGCGCCAATGTGAATTTGCCCAATACGTTGGCGGTCACCCATCCGCTGAACACCGCGCGTGATGCCGAGAACTACGTGGCACGACTGGCGCTGGTCGATGACCGCATGCAGGAAGCCATCGCCGATTCAGCGCTGCGGGCCGAGCATGGCGTGGTGCTGCCAGCGCCGATCGTGCGGGTCACCATCGACCAGATGCAGAAATTCATCAAGGGCCCGGCCGCCAGCAATCCACTGGTCACCACCCTGCGCGACAAGACCGCCGTCATCACATCCCTGGCGGCAGAGCAGCGCGCCGAACTGCTCAAACAGGCAGAAGCGCTCGTTGCTGATGAGGTCTACCCGGCCTACAAGGCGGCCATCGCGGAAATGAAGCGGGAACTGCCGCTGGCCTCCGAGGATGTCGGTCTGTGGCGGTTTCCCAATGGCGCACAGGTTTATCAGTACCTGATCGAACGCTACACGACCACCAGATTGACGCCGGACCAGATCCACGAGATTGGCCTGACGGAAGTCGCCCGCATCGAAGCCGAGATGGATGCGTTGTTCAAGCAGATCGGCATGAGCAAGGGCACCATCCTGCAGCGGGTGCAGCAGCTCACCACAAAGACCGCCTTCCCGCACACGGACGCGGGCCGCGCGGCCCTCACTGAGCTCAACAGGAAGTTGCTGGCAGACGCCCTGGAGCGTTCGGCCAGCCTGTTCGATGTCATGCCCAGGACACCGGTGATTTCGCAGCCGTATCCGCAGTTCCGTTGGGAGACGGCGGCAGCGAGCTATACCAGGGCGCCTCAGGATGGTTCACGACCGGCGATCTACCAGTTCCCGTTGCGCGACAACGAATTGATGAGCTACGACAAGCGCTCACTCGTGTATCACGAAACAGTCCCGGGCCATCACTTCCAGCTGGCGCTGGTCAGCGAGAACAAGGCGCTGCCGCGTTTCATGCAGTTGTCGTTGTTCGGCAGTAATTCGGCGATCACCGAGGGGTGGGCGTTGTATGCCGAGCGGCTGGCAGCCGAATCCGGTTGGTATGAAGGAGATATCGAAGGCAGGTTGGGCCAACTGGATTCCGCGCTGTTCCGCGCGCGCCGCCTTGTGGTGGATACCGGGCTGCACGCCAAGCGCTGGACGCGCCAGCAGGCCATCGACTACGGCATTGCGCCCAGCGAGGTCGACCGCTACATGGTCTGGCCGGGCCAGGCCTGTTCCTACATGCTGGGGCAGTTGAAGATTGTCGAATTGCGCGAGAAAGCCCGGGCGGCGCTGGGCGACAAGTTCTCCATCAAGGAATACCACAACGTGGTGCTGGGAGCGGGAATCGTGCCGCTGACCATGCTGGAACAGATCGTGGATGAGTACATTGCCGCCCGCAAATGAATCCAGCGGAATCCGCGCTTCCTCATGCAGGCGCTCAGTGGTGCCTGAAGTGACCGTGCTCCAGGAACGACGTGACCTGATCGGCAACGCGCGTTGAGATGTTCATGCCCGTGTGCGTCACGGGCAAATCGCAGTAATCCGTCGCGCCTTCCAGCCGGGTCTCGGCCACTGCGACCGTGCCATCGTTCGGCCCGTTGAAGGGCTGCAGCAATCTCCCGAGGCCACGCGGGTTGGTGCCGGCGATGATCCCGAGCTGTGCCGCGAACGGCCATCGTGGCTCCACACCATGCAGCAGGTGCGCTCTGCCGACGCCACCGAGCAGCTGGCGCGCAGGTCCGAACCTGGCCAGCACGCGCGCACTCTGGCTGCCGCGCGCCGGCGTTCCCATGAACACCACGCGGCAGTGCTCGCCACTGAAGCGGTTGGGCGAAAGCAGGCCCATCTCGAACATGCGATAGATCACGAGGCCGCCCAGACTGTGGCCCAGCAGATGCACCGGCTGCAGGGTGCGGCGCGCGACGGCCAGCACCTGGCCGGCGCAGCGCCGCGCCACCGAGTCCATGGATTCGGCCAGGGATGAGTACGGCAATATCGAAAGACGCCAGCCATGCCCGGCCAGATGGCGCCGCATCAACAGGGATTCGGCGCCGGTCATCCACAGGCCGTGGACGAACAGCACCGAGCCCTTATTCTTTTGGCTGCGGGGTCCTGACACGGATCGACAGTTCGCGCAGCTGCACCTCGCTGACCGGCGTTGGCGCATCGGTCAGCAGGCAGGCCGCGGTCTGGGTCTTCGGGAAGGCGATGACATCGCGGATGCTCTCGGCGCCGGCCATCAGCATCACCAGGCGATCCAGCCCGAAGGCCAGCCCGCCATGCGGAGGTGCACCGAACTTCAATTGATTTGCCATGGCGTGTTTTGGTTTGTCCCATTCAAGCCCTGGTCCGCAAAGTCG
>CAYWDZ010000100.1:0-10588 GCA_964456255.1 uncultured Steroidobacteraceae bacterium
GCATCGTCAAGGGCATGACTGGCGGCATTGCCGCGTTGTTCAAGGCCAATGGCGTCACGGGCCTCACTGGTCACGGGCGGCTGCTGGCCGGCAACAAGGTCGAGTACACCGCAGCCGATGGCAGCAAGCAGATACTGACTGCCGGCAGCGTGATCCTGGCCTCGGGCTCGCAGCCCACCGCGCTCAGGGCGGTTCCGGCCGATGGGCAGTTCATCGTGGACTCCTGGGGCGCGCTGGATTTCGATGCAGTGCCGGCGCGGCTCGGCGTGATTGGCGCCGGCGTCATTGGCCTCGAACTGGGCAGTGTCTGGGCACGGCTGGGTGCGGAGGTCGTGATCCTGGAGGCCAGTGATGATTTCCTGGCGATGGCAGATCGGCCTCTGGCGGCCGAGGCGCTCAAGCAGCTGAAGAAGCAGGGCCTGGACATCAGGCTGGGCGCCAAGGTGAGCGGCGCGAGCGTTGCGAAGAACGTCGTGCAGGTGAAATACGCCGACGGCAGCGGCGAACACAGTGCCGGGTTTGACCGGCTGGTGGTCGCGGTGGGTCGGCGGCCCTACACACAGGACCTGCTGGGCGAAGGCACCGGCGTGCAGATCGATGAGCGTGGATTCATCGTCGTCGACGATCACTGCCGCACCGGTGCAGCCAATGTCTATGCGGTGGGTGACTGCGTGCGCGGCCCGATGCTGGCGCACAAGGCGAAGGAAGAAGGCGTGATGGCGGCCGAGCTGGCTGCCGGGCGCTATGGCCACGTGAACTATGGCGTGGTGCCCTCGGTCATCTACACCGCACCGGAGGTTGCGTGGGTCGGCCAGTCCGAAGCCGAGGCACGTGCCAGCGGGCGCAATGTGAAGGTCGGGCAATTCCCGTTCATCGCCAGTGGCCGTGCGCGGGCGATGGAAGCCACCGCGGGTTTCAGCCGCGTCGTGGCCGATGCGGACACCGATCAGATACTGGGCGTGCACATCATCGGTCCGATGGCGGGTGAGTTGATTGCAGAAGCCTGTCTCGCGCTGGAGTACAACGCCAGCTGCGAGGATCTGCAGCGCACGATGCATGCGCATCCGACCCTGTCCGAAGCCGTACATGAATCTGCGCTGAACGCAGACCGTCGCGCGATCGATTCCCTCAACCGCTAGACGCAGCGGCTACAGTAGCGGTACCCGCATGCCGATGCAGATGCTCTGCATCGGCATGCGGCATTGGAATACCGGCGGAGGGAGCATGCGCAAGCTGTTGGTCTCGACTTGGCTCGTATCTGTGGCCACCTTGCTTCTGGGTGTGTCTGCGCCGGCACGCGCCAGCAATGCCGACATGACCGACGACTCTGGCTGGTGGCTGGAGGGCGGCATCGGTGGCGGCCAGTTCAATACGCGCGCCGAAGGTTTGCCCGGGCGGCATGGCGGGGCGGTTCTCTCATTCGGGTTCGGTTTCCGTGCGACTGCACGGACCGCGATAGGTCTTGAATATGCGACCAATGCCACGCTGTCGGCCTGCCAGCGCTGGGATTGCGAGGGCCGGAGCTGGGACTTCATGCCCGCATTCAATCGCGCCACGGTGTTTGGCGAAATGCGCTTCTTCGAGGGCCAGCTGCGCCTGCGTTACGGCGTCGGAGATCTGTCCTACTGCTATGCCGGCGGTGCCGGCCTGAACCTGTGGTACCTGGCCCTCGACGATGATGACTACGTCGACATCTACAGCTGTCGCGCCGTCCATGGATTGGCCAAGTCGGCATCGATCGGCTACTTCTGGCGCATGCCCGGCGGCGAAGTGGCGCCAGTCACCGCCGGCCTGAAGCTGGGTGTGGAAGATTCCTACATGCACGGCAAGCAGTCTGCCGGCCTGCCGCCTTTCCACTATCGGGCCGTTACGCTGACTCTGCAGCTGAACTTCAACTAGCGCGAGATCGATCCCCCGCGGCGCGCGCGCGACACGGCATCCACCGTTGCCGCGAGGATCAGTACGCCGCCGGTGACCAGGTAATTCACGCCACCCGGCAGGTTCAGCAGTCCCAGGCCGTTGGTGATCACGGCCACCACCAGTGCGCCGATGGCCGCCTGCAGCAGGCGGCCGCGACCCCCAAACAGGCTGACGCCGCCAACCACGGCCGCGGCGACGCCGCTCAACACGATGTCGCGGCCGAAGGCGGCATCCACCGAGCCGACACGGCTGGCGCTGAACACCCCCGACACCACGGCCAGCGTCGAACAGATGATGAAGGCATACCAGCGGATCATGACGACCTTGATACCCGCGCGACGCGCGGCTTCCGCATTGCCGCCGATGGCATAGAGGTAGCGCCCAAAGCGCGTGCGATCGAGCATGAACGTGCCGGCCCAGAGGATGGCCAGCGTGACCGGCGCGACGATGGGTACGCCCGACACGGCGACCGTGCCGCTGCCGCGATCCTGGTTGAGCAGGAACACGGCAACGCCGCCAATCAACAGGATGGCGCCAAGCTTGATCCACAGCAGCGTGATGGTGCGATTCGCGACTCCCGCACGGGTGCGGCGGCTGCGATCCCAGAAGGCGGTGCCGGCGGAGACAGCGAGCACTGCGGCCAGCATGAGCCAGCCACCCCAGTTGGGCAGGTTGCTGTTCATGATGGCGAGGATGGGTGTGGCGGTGATCCGGTACACGCCACCGCTGCCGATCAGGATCAGTTCCAGTCCCTGGAACCCCAGGAACAACCCCAGCGTGACCACAAATGATGGAATCCCGACGCGCGCCACGAAGAAGCCGATGAACGCGCCGATGACCGCGCCGGCCAGCAGCGAGATGATGAGCGCAACCAGCCAGTGCAGCGCGGCGCCGCCCGGCGCCGTCAGCACCACGAACAGGCACATCGCCACGCCGGATGTCACGCCGGCCGACAGATCGATCTCGCCCAGCAGGATCACGAACACCAGCGCCATGGCCAGCATCACCAGCGTGGCCGCCTGGGTCACCAGGTTGGCGAGATTGCGCTCGGTAAAGAAATAGGGGCTGAGCAGCGTGAACAGGATGCACAGCACGATGAACCCGGCGATGGCCGGCAGCGCGCCCATGTCGCCATTGCGCACGCGCGAGCGCCAGGCGCGGAACTGGTCCATCACGCCGCCTTCCTGGCCGCTGCCGATGGGCGTGTCCGCTCCCCGGTCCGCGCTCATGGACGTGAGCCTTCGCTCGATTTGAGACCGGTGATGTAGCCGATGACTTCGTTGCTGCTTGTTTCGGAGGCCTTCAATGAGGCCACCATCTGCCCCAGGTACAGCACGCTGATGTAGTCGGCGACCCGGAACACATCAGCGAGGTTGTGGCTGATGATGATGACGGCGACGTTCTGCTCGGCAAGTCGCTTGACCAGTGCCAGAACCTGTTCGGTCTGGGCAACGCCGAGTGCGGCGGTGGGCTCGTCCAGGATGACGACCCTGGCCTTCTTCAATACGGAGCGGGCGATGGCCACGGTCTGGCGCTGGCCGCCCGACAGCGAGGAGACCTTCTGCCGCACGGACTGCACCGTGCGCACCGAAAGCGAGCGCAGCGTCTCGGATGCCTCGCGCTCCATGCGGCCCTCATCGAAGGTGCCGAGTGACAGCTCCTCGCGGCCCAGGAACATGTTCTGCACCACGTCGAGGTTGTCGCACAGCGCCAGGTCCTGATACACGACTTCGATGCCCAGGCGCGATGCCTCGCGCGGAGAGTGAAGGTGCACCGGCTCACCGGCGAACTTGACCACGCCTGAATCGTAGGGCTGCACCCCCGCCAGGCCCTTGATCAGCGTGGACTTGCCGGCGCCGTTGTCGCCTACCAGCGCGGTGACCTTGCCGGACCAGGCTTTCAGGTCCACGCCCTGCAGAACACTGACCGGCCCGAAGCTCTTGCGCACTCCGGTCAGTTCGATGATGGGGGTTTCCATCATTGACGAGTCAGCCCCAATCGGGCCTAGAGGACGGAATACTGCTGGCAGGCGGCAAGTACATCGGGGGTGCAGATATCTGTGGGCGAGGCATCGCCGGCCAGCACCACATCCTTGACCTGTTTGGGCCCGACGAGCACCGGCTGCACCGAGACGTACGGAGTGCCATCGGGCAACTGCTTGTTCGCCGTCGGCTTCTGGCCCTGCAGCAGTGCAATGACTGTCGCGACGGCGGCACTGGCTTCATCCGGCACGTGCTTCCACACGGTGGCGGTCTGCTTGCCAAGCAGCACGTTCTGCAATCCGGCGATCGACGCGTCCTGCCCCGAGACGGGAATCTTCAGGTGATTCTTGTCCAGCACCGTGATCACCCCGGCTGCGTTGGTGTCATTGGCTGCCCACACGGCGTCCACCTTGCCGCCCAGTGCAGTCAGGGCCTGCTCGAAATTGGTTGCCGACTTGTTGCCGTCCCACACACCCGGTGGTTCCTGTGCGGGCGAGATGCCGGCTGCCGCCATGATGCGCACCGCACCGTCACGAAACATCTTCGCATTGCCATCAGCGGGATCACCGCCCATGTACACGACCACGGCCCTGGCCGGGTCCTTGCCCGCGGCCTTCAGGCCCTCGACGATGGACTGCCCCTGCAGCTCCCCGACCTTTTCGTTGTCGAAGGAAATGTAGTAGTCGGTGCCGGGAATGGGGCGATCGTAGGCAATGACGGGAATGCCCTGGTCGTGCGCTTTGGCAGCCACGGAAATACCCGCTCCGTTGTGGTCGACCAGCAGCATCAACCCGCAGCCCTTGCTCAGCTGCTGGTCTGCAATGGTGGCGTACTTGTTCACGTCGCCCTGGGCGTTCTGGATGTCGGAGGAAAACCCTGCCTTTGCAAGACCACTTGCCAGGGCCGGGCGGTCCAGCGCCTCCCAGCGTGGCGACGATGCCGCATCGGGCAGGATCACGCATGCCAGTGTGGAAATCTTGCCCTCGTTGCCGCCAGAAGAGCAGGCGGTGAGCGCCATGAGGCAGACGCTTGCCAGGATGGCGGTCGATATCGATGAAGACTTCTGCACGTCACACCTTTCCATGTCTGTGTGGGTGAGGAATGACCCCCAGGCCCCGCCATTCCCCTTGAACGGCGGCTGCCGGATTGTGCCTCAACTGGAGTGTTCGAAGATACTCGGCAGACTCCTTCGCATGCGCACTTGTGTACGCTTGGCAGCTGTCTGCGGGGTCATTCGCGGGAGAGCATCATGGATCTGCGACGAGTCGCGTGTGCCGCGGTCATGGCGTTGCTGCTTGGGCGCGCACTGGCTGCGCAGGATCGTGCCGGTGAGCCGCAGCACCAGAAGCCCATCGTGCTTGCAGGCTCGGGTGGGTTTGTCATCGGTGGCAAGGTCATCGAAGACCCGGATGATCCAGACCGGCATCACTCCTGTGACCACGGCTACGTCGAGTACTTCCAGCCGGTGAATGCGCGCAGCACGAGCCTGGTGATGTGGCACAGCTCCAGCACGCAGGTGTGGCAGAACCGCTGGGATGGCGGCGAAGGGTTCAAGGACATGTTCCTGCGCCGCGACTATCCGGTGTTCCTGTGGGATGGACCGCGCGTGGGTCGGGCCAACTGGAGCTGCGAAGCGGTGACCAGCACTCCGATGTTCCGCGATGAACGCAATTTCACTGCATGGAACTTTGGTCCTGCCTGGGGCAAGTGGTGGCCCGATGTGCAGTTTCCCGTCAACGACAGCCGGAGCTGGCAGCAGGCGACCGCCGCGCGTTACGAGGAATTCGACCGGCTGGAGAACATCCAGCTGGAGACCGACGCGGCCGCGGTGGCGGCGGACTCGGGGCGGCTCGGCAGGCGCATTGTGTATCTGACCAACTCCGCCGGCGGGCTGCGCGCCATGGTGACTGCCACCAAGGCCAGACAGGGCAACATCGCCGGCATGGTCACGTACGAAAGCATCGGCTATGTCTTTCCGATCGGCGATCCCGAGAGTCCGGACCTGTGCACCGATCCCGGCGACTGCGGCTTCGGGCCGATTGGCGTACCGCTCGAGGACTTCAGGAAGCTGGCGAAACTCAAGTCAATCCAGTTCGTCTGGGGCGATCACCGCAGTGGTTCTGACGCTGCGAACTCTGCCTATGTCGAACAGTCGCGGCTGTGTGCGCGGCTCATCAACAAGTACGGTGGACATGCCGAGGTGCTGATGCTGGGCGAGGATGCCGGGCTCAAGGGCAGCACGCACATTCCATTTGCCGACATGGATAATGACCGCGTTGCGGCGCTGCTCGATGCCTTTCTGCACCAGGCCGGGCTGGATGGCTACGCGGGATCAGGCCCGCGAGGCCACTGGGTGTGGGACGAATAGGGCGCGCTCAGTGGTGTGCAGAAAACCAGCGCACCGAGGCGATGCCCAGCAGCGTCATGGCCAGCGAACCACCCACGTGCAGCACGATGGCGGCGGCCATGGCACCGAGGCGGCCCTGTTGCAGCAGCGTGGCGATCTCGGCCGAAAACGCCGAGAAGGTGGTGAGGCCGCCGCAGAAGCCGGTGATGATCAGTAGCCGCCATTCGGGTGCGATCAGCGAGTTCTGCGTGAAGATCGCCACGGCCACGCCAACCACGTAGCCGCCAAGCAGGTTTGCCGCGAGCGTGCCGGGGTGAACCGGCGTGGCCAGCGCATTGAGCAGCAGCCCCAGGCCCCAGCGCAGCCACGCGCCAAGTGCCGCACCCACTCCCACCGCCAGTATTCCAACTCCGTTCATCGATGCCTCTCCAGTTGTCGCGCTGCCTGGCCCGGCAAGCCTATCACCGCGCCCGTCGCACCCGGATCACGTTGGGGACTTTCGTCAGCAGTCGCTGCAGCTTCGCCAGTTCCGCGGCATTGCGTACCGTGAGTCTGAGTTCGAAGCGCGCCACCCGGTCGCGCGGGTCGGTATGGCTGGTCACTGCCTCGATGCTGACCTTCTGCTCGGCGATCAGGTCGGAGATGTCGCGCAGCAGCCCGCGGCGATCGAAAGCCTCGATGGTGAGCGTGGCGCTGATGCGCGCCGCATCTCCCTCTATCCATTCCACGTGCAGCAGCCGTTGTGGCTTCTGCTTGGCCATGCGCGCGAGGCCGGGGCAGTCGGCACGGTGAATGGTGACTCCGCGTCCGAGCGTGAGGTAGCCGCGGATGGGCTGTGGGGGCATGGGCGCGCAACAGCGTGCGAGCGTAATGGCCAGATCGCCAACGCCGTCGATCTCAACCGGTGAGCGTGCACTGCCGATGGCCTTGCGCGGACGCGCCGCCAGGGCTGAACGCGCCGGCTGTGCCGGTGCTTCCGCTGCCGGTGCGGGCGTGGCGCTGGCGGCCTCGTCGATCTTCCTGAAATAGGCGCGCAGCTTGGCGCGGCTGCGATTCGACACGATGTAGCCGCTGCGCTCGGCCAGCCAGTCGCGGCTGGGCGCCGCATGCTTGCCGGTGATGATCTCGACCACATCGCCGCTGCGCAGCGCCTGGTTCAGCGGGGCGATGCGGCCGTTGACCTTCGCGCCCTTGCAGCGCTCGCCGAGGCTGCTGTGCACGTGGAAGGCGAAGTCCAGCGGCGTTCCGCCGCGCGGCAGGTCGATGACTTCGCCCTTGGGTGTCATCGCATAGACGCGGTCCTCGAACAGCCCGGCGGACAGGCGGGAGAGGGCATCGGCACTGGCGTGATGGCCGGCGAGCAGCTCGCGCACCTGCTGGATCTTCTCGTCATAACGACGATCCGCGCCGCCTTCCTTGTAGCGCCAGTGCGCGGCGACGCCCAGCTCGGCCAGCTCCTGCATCTGGCGCGTGCGGATCTGCACCTCCAGCGCCCGGCCATCCGGCCCGCGCACCGCCGTGTGGATGGACTGGTAGTTGTTGTCCTTGGGCGTGGCGATGTAGTCGTCGAATTCGCTGGGCAGGAAGGGCCACAGCTCGTGCACCACGGCCAGCGCGGCATAGCAGTCGGCGACCGTGCCGACGATGATGCGCACCGCGCGGATGTCGTACAGCTGCTCGAAGGGCAGGTGCTTGCGCTGCATCTTCCGCCAGATGCTGTAGATATGCTTGGGCCGGCCGACCACTTCGGCCTCGATGCCGGCCTGCCGCAGCTGCCCGGCGAGCAGGGCCCTGACCTCCTCGATGTACTGCTCGCGGTCACGACGCTTCTGGTTCAGCGCCGCCGCGATGCGCTGGTAGTCCTCCGGGCGCGAGATGCGGAAAGCCAGGTCCTCGAGCTCCCACTTGAGCGACCAGATGCCCAGGCGATTGGCCAGCGGCGCATACAGCTCTTCGACCTCCATGGCGAGCTGCTGCCGGCGCTCGGCCGATTCATTTCGCGCATGGCGCACGCGCACCAGCTGTTCGGCCAGTCGGGCGACTACCAGGCGCGGATCTCCGACCACGGCCAGTAGCATCTTGCGCAGGGTTTCGGACTGGCCGGCGGGCAGGGCCTTGCCGGCAGACCAGCGCGCATCGAGGCGGAACTCGCCGAGTCTTGCCAGCTGGTCGGCCAGGGCAAGGACATTGCTGCCAAGCTCGGTACGCTGCGCGCCATTCAGTACCAGGGCTGCGCCATGCCCGTGTCGCGCCACGTGCAGCAGCGTGGCGGTTGCCAGCGCCGGATCCTGTGTCAGTTCCAGCGTGAGTGCGGCGACTTCCTGCGCGCGATCCAGTGTTGCGGCGTCAATGCCGGCATTGGCCAGCAGCTCGCGCCCTTTCGAGAGCGCTTCGCCGGGATGGGCGAGTTGCAGGGACGATGTGGGGGTCACGACCGCACGCTATCATACCGGGGTGTCACGCTATGCCCGCCGCTCCTGGCGTCAATTCGATCCCTCCATTCCGGTTGAACGGCGGGTGGTTCCGGCGTCGGCAATGCCCCGGCGGGTGCTGGGTCTGGATCCGGGGTCCCTGCGTACCGGCTACGGCATCGTGGATTGCACCAGCGGTGTCGAAACGCATGTGGCCAGCGGCTGCCTGCGCGCCACAGGGGTGAATCTGGCGCTGCGCCTGCGTTACATCCACGAGCAGGTGTCGCGACTGGTCGAGCAATACGAGCCCGACGAGGTTGCGATCGAGCGGGTGTTCATGCATCGCAATGCCGACAGCGCGCTGAAGCTCGGCCAGGCGCGTGGCGTTGCGCTTTCGGCTGCGGTGGCCCGTGGCGCCGCCGTCTACGAGTACGCGCCGCGCGCCATCAAGCTGGCGGTGGTGGGCAGCGGCGCGGCCGACAAGGCGCAGGTTGCGCACATGGTCCAGGTGCTGCTGTCCATCGGTAAGCCCGCCACGGCCGATGTGTCCGATGCGCTGGCGATCGCCCTGTGCCATGCGCTCGCGCGGCGCGCGGCGGGCCGCATCGCGGCGCTGGAAGTCGTCAGGTGATCGGTTCTCTGGCAGGCGTCATCGCGGCGAAGGAGCCGCCGAGGCTGCTGATCGAAGTGCACGGCGTGGGCTACGAAGTGGAAGTTCCGATGTCCACTTATCTCGCGCTGCCCCCGCTGGGCAGTCCGGTGCGGCTGCGCATTCAGCACGTGCTGCGCGAGGATGCCTCGCAGCTGTTCGGGTTTGCGACGGAATCCGAGCGCGAACTGTTCCGGGCATTGCTGAAGGTCAATGGAGTTGGACCCAAGGTGGCGCTCGCGGTACTTTCCGGTGTCACGGCCGACGCGTTTCGCGTGGCCATCGCCACCGAAGATGTCGCTACCCTCACGCGCATTCCGGGCGTGGGACGCAAGACCGGCGAGCGGCTGCTGGTCGAGATGCGCGATCACTTCAAGGAAATTCCTGCCGCTGGCGGCAGCGTGCCGAATGAGCCGCGCGCCGAGGCGCTGCGCGCCTTGCAGGCGCTGGGCTACAAGCCGCACGAGGCGCAGCGGATGCTGGAGAAAGTGGTGACGGATGGAGCCAGCACCGAGGATCTGATCCGTGCCGCGTTGCAGGGCACGACCCTCAAGCAGGAGCGCCAATGACCGCCGAGCGACTGGTGGGCGCCGCTGCATCCGCGGAAGAAGAGAGCCAGGATCGGGCCATCCGTCCCAAGCGCCTGGGCGAATACATCGGGCAGCCCAATGTGAAGGCGCAGCTGGGCCTGTTCATCGAAGCGGCCTCGGCGCGCGCCGAGGCGCTTGATCATGTGCTGATCTTCGGCCCACCGGGCCTGGGCAAGACCACCCTGGCACAGATCATCGCGGCCGAGATGGGCGTGAGCCTGCGCCATACCTCCGGCCCGGTGCTGGAACGTCCCGGGGATCTGGCAGCGCTGCTCACCAACCTGCAACCGCGCGACCTGCTGTTCATCGACGAGATTCACCGCCTGTCGCCGGTCGTGGAAGAAGTGCTCTATCCGGCGATGGAGGACTACCAGCTCGACATCATGATCGGCGAGGGGCCGGCAGCGCGCTCCATCAAGCTCAATCTGCCGCCCTTCACGCTGGTGGGCGCCACCACGCGGGCGGGGCTGCTGACATCGCCTCTCAGGGACCGCTTCGGCATCGTGCAGCGCCTGGATTTCTATTCCGATGCTGAACTGGGGCAGATCGTGGCGCGTTCGGCCGCGATTCTGGGTCTCGAGGCGAGCCCGGAAGGTGCAGCCCGCATCGCCGGGGGCTCGCGCGGCACCCCGCGCAAAGCGAACCGGCAGCTCAGGCGCGTGCGGGGTTTTGCGCAGGTGAAGGGCGAT
>CAYWDZ010000101.1:0-10490 GCA_964456255.1 uncultured Steroidobacteraceae bacterium
GCGCGGCACGCCGCGCATCGCGAACCGGCTGCTCAGGCGCGTGCGTGATTTTGCGCAGGTGAAGGGCGATGGGCGCATCGATGCCGCGGTGGCCGATGCCGCGCTCGACCTGCTGGATGTCGATCCGCGTGGTCTGGATGCGCTGGACCGGCGCCTGCTGTCCATCATCATCGACAGGTTTGATGGCGGTCCGGTGGGCATCGAGAGTCTGGCTGCGGCCGTGGGCGAGGAGCGCGGCACCATCGAAGACGTGGTCGAGCCCTTCCTGATCCAGCGCGGCCTGCTGGCGCGCACGGCGCGCGGGCGCATCGCGACGCGCGCGGCCTATCTTCACCTGGGCCTCAAGGTGCCGGTGCGCACGGACAACTCGCTGTCGCTGTTCGAGGAAGACGGCAAGTGACGGCTGGCGAATTCCGCTGGCCCATTCGCGTGTACTACGAAGATACGGATGCCGGCGGGGTCGTCTACCATACCGGCTACATCCGGTACTTCGAACGCGCCCGCACGGAATGGCTGCGCTCCCTCGGGTACTCGCAGCAGCGACTGGTGCAGGAGGAAAACGTGCTGTTCACCGTGGTCGATCTGGCTATTCATTACCGTCGCCCGGCACGCCTCGACGACCTGCTGGATATCGTGACGCGCGCCGAGGCGGGTGGCGCATCGGTGCTGTTCAGTCAGGCGGCGCTGGGCCCTGCCGGGGAAGTGCTGGCCGAAGGGCAGGTGCGTGTTGCCTGTGTGGATGCAAAGACCTTCCGGCCGCGGCGCCTGCCGGGTTGGTTCGTGGCGGGGGTCCTTTAAATGATGCAGGTTCTGAAGCTGGTGCTGGATGCAAGCTGGGTGGTGCAGCTGGTGCTGCTGCTGCTGGCCATCGCGTCGGTCACCTCCTGGGCGATCATCCTGGGCAAGCGCTCCCTGCTGGCACGGGCGCAGGGCGAAGCTGCGAAGTTCGAAGCCAAGTTCTGGTCGGGTGGAGACCTGGGCACGCTGTACCGGAGTCTCGAGGCCAAGGGCGGCAGCCAGGGCATGAGCAGCATCTTCGAGATGGGCTTTCGGGAGTTCGCGCGGCTCAGGCAGAGCGGCGCCACAGCCGACCAGCAACTCGAGGGCGCGCGGCGCGCGATGAAGGTCGCGCAGCTGAAGGAACTGGATGGCCTGGAGCACAACCTGGCCATGCTCGCGACGATTGGCTCGGTGAGTCCGTATGTAGGTCTGTTCGGTACGGTCGTCGGCATCATGAACACCTTCGTGGCGCTGGGCACGGTCACACAGGCCACGCTCGCCACGGTGGCGCCGGGCATTGCCGAGGCGCTTGTAGCGACGGCGTTTGCGCTGTTTGCAGCCATCCCGGCGTTCATTGCCTACAACCGCTATGCCGACAAGGTCGGCCGCCTGGAACTGCGTTACAACGCTTTCATGGAAGAGTTCTCCACCATCCTGCAACGTCATGCTGCACGCCCCCCGGGCCATGCGGAAGTCGCGGGCAAGCCCTGAATGAGCACCTTCTGAATGGATGCCGCACCACGCAAGCGCCGGCTCATCGGCGAGATCAATGTGGTCCCGCTGATCGACGTGATGCTGGTACTGCTGGTGATCTTCATGGCCACCGCGCCGCTGCTGACGCAGGGCGTGAAGGTCGAGCTGCCGGAGGCCAGTGCCCAGAGCCTGCCGCAGACCCAGACGCGCGAGCCGCCGGTGGTGTTGAGCATCGATCGTGACGGGCAGCGCTTTCTCAACATCGGCGGCGAGACGGAGCGGCCGCTCGCCGACGAAGAGCTGCAACAGATCGTCAGTGCGGCCATGAGCGCAGATCCCCAGCGCGACGTGCTGATCCGTGCCGATACGCAGGTCCCCTATGGCCGGGTGATCGGTGCGATGGTGCTGCTGCAGGGTGCGGGTGCAGCGCGGCTGGGCTTCGTGACCGACCCGCCGAGACCGCGCGGGCAGCCGTGAAGGGGAGGCAACCGCGCGGCGGGCAGAGCTGGGCGCTCTCGATCCTGCTGCATCTGGCTGTTGTCGCGGCGGCGGTCGGCATCTGGTTCTGGAGTACCCATCGCCCGCGTCCCGTGCAGAGCATGGGCATCGAGGCGCGGGTCGTCTCCAGCGAGGAGATCCGGCGGCTGCCGCTGCCGGAACCCGAACCCGTCGCTGAAGTTCCCGAGCCAGAGCCAGAGCCGGAGCCCGCAGCGCCGCCGCCGGATCCCGGTCCCACTGCGGAGGAAATCGCGGCACAGGAAGCCGCAACCGCGCGTGCCGCGGAAGAGCGACAGCTTGCAGCCGAGCGCGAGTTGGCCGAGCGTAAGGCAGCGGCCGAGAAGGCCGAACGCGAACGCAAGGAGAAGGCAGCCAGGGAAAAGGCCGCCCGGGAAAAGGCCGAGAAGGAGAAGGCGGAACGTGAACGACTGGCCAGTGAGCAGGCCGCAAGAGACAAGGCTGCGGCGGCCCTCAAGCAGCGCGAGGAGGAGCTCAGCGCGCAGCTGGCAGCGGAAGAGCGCCAGGCGAAGCTGCGGAACAGCGATCTGATGTCGAAGTACATCGGGCAGATTGCCAACAAGATTGAACGCAACTGGCGGCGGCCCCCGAACGCGATCAGCGGCGTCGACTGCCAGCTGCGCGTCACACAGACCCCGGGCGGCACGGTTACCAACGTGGAAGTGACACGTTGCAATGGTGGCGAAGCAGTTGTTCAGTCCATCAAGGACGCGGTGTTTCGCGCCTCGCCGCTGCCCGCTCCGCCGGATCCCGCCTTGTTCGAGCGCGATCTGGTCGTTACATTCCGACCGGATTGATCTGAAATTCAAAGCCGAGAGCCCATGACGTCGAAATACCCGAGATTTGCCGGTCTGGCGCTGCTGCTGATCTCCACGGCGGCGCGCGCGCAGCTGCAGATCGACATCACCCGCGGGGTCAGTGACCCGGTGCCGGTGGCGGTGGTGCCCTTTGCACATGCTGCAGCAGTGGAAGACGCCACGGATATTGCCGCCATCGTGGAGCGCGACCTAGCCAGCAGCGGCCGCTTCAAGGGCATTGAACGCGCTGCGATGCCGGCACGGCCGCAGCGCGCCGGGGATGTGAATGGGCCGGCCTGGCGCGCCGCCCGGGCCGACTATGTGGTGGTGGGTCGCATCACGGCAGCCGGAGCTTCAGATGCGACGCTGCACTTCGGTCTGGTCAACGTCCTCACGGGCCAGAAGATGCTGGAGGAGGAAACCATCACCATCTCGCAGAAGGCCATGCGCAAGGGCGCGCACCGCATAGCCGACCGCATTTTCGAGAAGATCACGGGTGTGCGCGGTG
This sequence comes from uncultured Steroidobacteraceae bacterium, assembly GCA_964456255.1. GTDB lineage: Bacteria > Pseudomonadota > Gammaproteobacteria > Steroidobacterales > Steroidobacteraceae > ZC4RG30. The sequence continues at coordinate 3,295 of CAYWDZ010000101.1, forward strand.
CTTTCGATACCCGCATTGCGTACATCGCCGTGGAGGGCGCTCCTCCAAATCAGCGGTATCAACTGATCGTGGCCGATGCCGATGGCGAAAATTCCGCCGTCGCCGCGCGCGGCAGCCAGCCCATCATGTCACCGGCGTGGTCGCCGGATGGTGAATGGCTGGCCTATGTTTCCTTCGAGAAGGGCGTTTCGACGGTCAACGTGCAGCGCGTTCGTACCGGGGAATTGCGGACGGTTTCCGCGCGCACCGGAGTCAATGGTGCGCCGGCCTATTCTCCCGATGGCAGGAAGCTGGCCCTGACTCTCGGCGGCAGCGCCGGGAATCTGGACATCTACGTGCTGGAGCTGGACACGCAGAAGCTGGTCCGCATTACCGACGATCCGGCCATCGACACGCAGCCCGCCTGGTCACCCGATGGCAAGACCGTGTACTTCGCATCTGATCGGGGCGGTGCGCCGCAGATCTATGCCGCCGAGGCGAGCGCTGGCGCGCGCGCGCGCCGGGTGAGTTTTGGTGTCGGCTATGCGGCGCGGCCGCGCGTTTCACCAGATGGTGCGCAACTGGCCCTGGAAGTGCAGGAAGGCGGTGCATTCCACATCGCCACACTGGATCTCGCCCGCGGCGACATTACTTCTTTGTCACGCGGTGCACTGGATGAATCACCAAGCTTTGCGCCGAATGGGGCAATGTTGATCTACGCGGGTCGCGAGCGCGGGCAGGGAGTTCTCGCAACGGTTTCGGTAGACGGACAGGTCACTGCGAGACTCAAATCCAGCCAGGGTGAAGTGCGCGAGCCCGTGTGGGGGCCATTCACGAATTGAGTATCATGTCGGGCATGCGTCCGGCAGGCCGGACATTGGAGCAGCAGTGAAGCGAAATCTGTTCTTGGTGATGATTGCGGCGGCAGTACTGGTCACGGGTTGCAAGACCAAGCCGGCGCAGGAGGACAGCACAGCCTCCACTCCCGTCAGCAGCACTTCTGCGCCGCCGGTGCAGACCGGCGGTGTGGCGACGGTCAACATGGACGAGCGGTCAGGCAGCGCGCAGGGGGCGGTCGGGCCGAGTGGCCGGCTCACCGCGCAACGCATCATCTATTTCGATTTCGACAGCAGCGACATCCGCAACGAATACGTGGATGTCATCGCTGCCCATGGGCTCTACCTGGCCGGCAATGCCACGGTGCGGGTGCGGCTCGAGGGACATACCGACGAACGCGGTTCGCGTGAATACAACATCGGCCTCGGCGAGCGCCGTGCGCAGACCGTCAAGCGCGCGCTGATGCTGCAGGGTGTGCAGGAATCCCAGATCGCCACGGTCAGTTACGGTGAAGAGCGCCCGGCCGCGGCCGGCACTGAAGAGGCCGCCTGGTCGAAGAATCGCCGCGTCGAGATCGTCTACATCAATTAGCGGAACAGCACTGGCGCGCGTGAAAGCACTTGCTCCCATATTGTTCGTCGCACTGCTGGCTGCCGGCTGTGCCACCGAGCCCAAGGTGGACCCCGTGCAGATCCGGCTCGATGACCTGGATTCGCGGGTCGGTCGCATTGACCGCATCGTGTCCAACCAGAGCCTGGTGCAGATGGCCAACCGCATCGATGCGCAGCAGGAGGAAATCCGGCAGCTGCATGGCCAGATCGAGGAGCTGCAGAACGAGAACACCAAGCTCAGGCAGGAGCAACGCAATCTGTACACCGACCTGGACAAGCGTCTGGGCGAGACGGCCGAGGCTGCCAAAGCCGCCAGTGCGGCGGCCAATGCACTGGCTGCCGCGACCATGCCGCCGGCGCTGGTGGGTGATGAACAGACCCTTTACGACCGCGCCATGGAGCAGCTGAAGGCTCGCGACTATGGCGCTGCAGCCGAGAGCTTTCGCAGCCTCGCCGCTGCGTTCCCGAACGGCCAGCTCGCCGACAACACGCAGTACTGGCTGGGCGAAACCTACTACGTGACCCAGGAATACGACCACGCGGCGGCGGCTTTCCAGCGCGTGCTGGGCAACTGGCCGGATTCGCGCAAGGCGCCCGATGCACTGCTGAAGCTCGGCTATACGCAGCTCGAGCAGGGCAAGGCGGAAGCCGGCCGCGCCACCCTGCAGCAGGTGGTGACCAGGTACCCGGATGCGGATGCGGCCCGGCTCGCCCGTGAGCGGCTGGCGAAGCTGCCGAAATAGCGCGCACGCCGCTGGTAGCATGGGCGCGTGAGCCAGGAAGAGGCCGCGCCGCGGCTCAAGATCACCGAGATTTTCCGTTCGCTGCAGGGCGAGGGCGACACCGTTGGCTATCCGACGGTGTTCGTGCGCCTGACCGGTTGTCCACTGCGCTGCGGATATTGCGATACCGCCTACGCCTTCAGTGGCGGCGAGTGGTGGACCCTGGACGAGATTCTGGCGCGGGTGCACGCGCTCGATGCGCACCATGTGTGTGTAACCGGCGGCGAGCCGCTGGCGCAGCGCAATTGCCTGCCGCTGCTGGCACGGCTGTGCGACGCCGGACATGAAGTGTCGCTGGAGACGAGCGGGGCGCTGCCGGTGGCCGATGTCGATCCGCGCGTGCGTCGGGTGGTGGATGTGAAGACACCGGCTTCGGGTGAGGCCGGTCGAAATCTGCTGCAGCAGCTCGGCGAATTGAATTCCCGCGACCAGATCAAGTTCGTGATCTGCGACCGGGCGGACTATGAATGGAGCCGCGCGCTGCTGCGTCAGCGTGCGCTCGGCGGCAGCGCCCCGGTGCTGTTCTCGCCCAGCCACGAGCAACTGCCCGCACGGCAGCTGGCCGACTGGATCCTGGAGGACCGGTTGCCCGTGCGACTGCAGTTGCAGCTGCACAAGATCCTGTGGGGCGACGAGCGGGGAAGATGAGTACGCGAACTGCCATCGTGTTGCTCTCCGGTGGTCTGGACTCGGCCACGGCGCTGGCCGTCGCGCGCGCCCAGGGGTTCGAGTGCCGTACGCTCGCGGTTGCCTACGGGCAGCGGCATGCGGTGGAGCTTTCCGCGGCGCGGCGCATTTCCGCATTGCTCGGCGCGGCCGAGCACCGGCAGATGAATGTGGATCTGGCCGACATCGGCGGCTCGGCGCTCACCGATGCGCGCATCGCGGTGCCCGAGGCGCCGACCAGCGGCATTCCCGTCACCTACGTGCCCGCCCGCAATACATTGTTCCTGGCGCTGGCCCTCGGCTGGGCGGAAGTTGTGAATGCCGGGGAGATCTTCATTGGCGTGAATGCCGTGGACTACTCGGGCTATCCGGATTGTCGTCCGGAATTCATTGCCGCATTCGAGCAGCTTGCGTCGCTTGCCACGCGTACCGGTGTCGAAGGTGGCCGCTTTCGCATCCGCGCGCCGCTGATTTCAATGAGCAAGGCCGAGATCATCCGCACCGGAACCGCGCTGGGAGTTCCGTACGCCGAGACGGTCTCCTGCTACCAGGCGAGCGCCAGCGGCGCGGCCTGTGGTCGCTGTGATTCCTGTCGCTTGCGGCGCGCAGGCTTTGCAGCTGCGGGTGTTGCCGACCCCACCCGGTACGCCTGATCCGGTATCATCCGCGCGCCTGATGCACGGGCCCTTAGCTCAGCCGGTAGAGCAGCTGGCTTTTAACCAGTTGGTCGCGCGTTCGAATCGCGCAGGGCCCACCACTTTCCGCTGTGGCAACATGGGCGCCGGCCCACCTCATGATTGGGCTTGCGGGGGTAGGCACATGCGGCAGTCGTTCCTGGGAATTCTGGCGGTGACCTGGCTGTTCGCTGTGGTGGTTCCCGCACAGGCGCATCATTCCGCGGCGATGTTCGATTCCGAGCACACGCGCTCGTTCACCGGCACCGTGCGTGAGTTCCAGTGGACCAACCCGCACAGCTACATCCAGCTGGTCGTGAAGAATGAGCGCGGCGAAGAAGAGGAGTGGAGCCTGGAGATGGGCGCACCGGTGTACCTGTACAACCAGGGCTGGCGGCGCTCGACAGTCAAGGCCGGCGATGTGCTCAAGGTCACCATTGCACCGCTGCGCAACGGCGACAAGGGTGGTCTGCTGCTGAAGGCACTGACCGCCGACGGCAAGGCGCTGGGCAAGCCGGCGGAAGTGCAGCCATGAAACGCGCCGCATGGCCGGTGCTCGTGGCAGTTCTCAGTGCGCTTGCGGCGAGCGCGGCCGAGCGCGGCGCGACACGCACCGACAGGTTCGCGGCCTTGCCGGACTGGAGCGGGATCTGGACTTCCGATGCCACGGAGATCGACATCTCGGGTTATCCGGCCGCCGGAATGGGCGGCATGGGTCTCAAGCTGATTGGCGGCAAGGCACCGATCAAGCCTGAATTGCAGGCGAAGATGTCGGCACAACTGGCTGCCGCCATGGCGGCGGACGCGAAGCGCAAGGCCGAGGGCTGGGGCTACCCGTTGATGATGGAAGGCGTCGCCCCCATGCAGTTCCTGGTCACGCCCGAAGAGACCCTGATCCTGAATTTCTATCGCGACATCCGCCACGTCTACACCGACGGGCGACAGCATCTTCCCGAGGAGGATCGCTGGCCGGTGCCGTGGGGCGACTCGGTGGGACATTGGGAGGGCGACACGCTGGTGATCGACACCGTGTCGGTGCAGCTGGGTGCGATCTTCCATACCCAATTGCTGCCGCTCACCGATGACGCGCATTTCGTGGAGCGCGTGCGCCTCACCGGGCCCGATCACCTGGAAGTGGAGATGCGCATCGAGGATCCGTCAGTGCTGAGCGCGCCATGGGTGGTGCATTTCTCCTACCGCAAGGCCGCGGGCCTGGATCGATTGATCCACAATGTTTTCGAGAACGACCGTTCGATCGTGGAAGGCGATTCGCTCACCATCGCTCCGCCCGGGGAGTGATTCGCTACGGCCGGGCTGGGTGGCCGGCTTCCGCGCGCGCTGCAGTCCAGACCTGCTTGGCCGCGTCGGCATTCAGGGCGGCAATGCCCAGTCCCACCAGCAGGTCCGGCCAGCCGGAATGCCAGCCAAGGGTGATCAGCCCCGCCGAAATGACTGCGATATTGGCGAATGCATCGTTGCGCGCGGACAGGAAGGCGGCCTTGGCCAGACTGCCGGCATCATTGCGATGCCGGGCAAGCAACAGCGCGCAGGCCATGTTGACCAGCAGCGCGCCGCCACCGGCAGCGGACAGCAGCAGTGCATCGGGCGGCGAGGGCGTGAGGAATTTCTGCCAGGCAGTCCACAGCGCTGCAACGGCGGGCACGATCAGCACGGCTGCCAGCACCATGCCGACGCGTGCGCGCCGCCGCGCCGACCATGCAAGTGCGACGAACACCAGCAGGTTGACGGTCGTGTCTTCCAGGAAATCGATGCTGTCGGCGAACAGCGAGACCGAGCCGATGCGCCGGGCTACCGTGAATTCGACGCAGAAGTAAGCCAGGTTTGCGAGCGCCACGACCAGGACGGTGCGGCGCAGGCTCGCGTCTGGAACGACAGAAGAACTCATGGGCGCCAGTATCGCCCACTGCCGCCCCAATCCAGAATCGGGCCGCTCAGCCCTTCAGGATGCTGATCACCTGCGGTTCCAGGTAAGCCTCCAGGCCCATGCGCGAATAGGTGCGGCCGAGACCTGACTCCTTGGCGCCACCAAATGGCACATCGGCGGCCGTGTGGCGATGCTGGTTGACCCATGCCGTGCCCACTTCCAGGCGCGCCGCAATTGCGCGCGCCCCTTCCAGGTCACGGCTCCACACGGAGCCCGACAGGCCAAAGCGTGTGTCATTCGCGCGGGCAATCGCATCCTCCACATCGGAGAATTTCAAGACCGGGAACACTGGCCCGAATTGTTCCTCGGCGACCAGGCGGTCTGCTTCGCCAAGACCGGTGACCACGGTTGGCGCCACGAAATAGCCGCCCCCCGCAATCCGCTGACCCTCCTCGACATGTCCGTGTGCGCGCGCATCCTCGCGCAGTTCGCATACGCGTTCGAACTGGCGGCGGTTCTGGATGGGACCCAGGGTGGTGGCCGGATCGAGGCCATCGCCGAGTCTGGCGCGCCTGGCTTCGGCAACCAGTGCTGCGCACAGCGCGTCGTGGATGGTCTCATGCGCGTAGATGCGCTTGACCGCCATGCACACCTGGCCGCTGTTGACAGTGGCCGCAAAGAACAGCTTCTTCGCCACGTCGGCCACATCGACATCGGGCAGCACGATGGCGGCGTCATTGCCCCCCAGTTCCAGCGTCACCCGTTTCAGGGTGCCGGCGCAGCCTGCCATCACCTTCTTGCCGGTAGCGACCGAGCCGGTGAAGGAGATCTTGTCGACGCCGGGGTGCGCCGTGAGCAGGCCGCCGAGCTCGTCGCCACCGGCCAGCACGCTGACCACGCCGGCAGGCAGGATGTCCCTGAGGATCTCGCCAATGCGAAGGGTGGTCAGAGGAGTGAATGGCGAGGGCTTGATGATGGCGCAGTTGCCTGTATAGAGCGCCGAGGCAAGAGGGCCCACGGCAAGGTTCACCGGTGCGTTCCAGGGCGTGATGATTCCCGCGACTCCCAGCGGATTCCAGCGCAGTTCGATGCAGCGTTCCGCGTTGTCCACGATGACCTGTGGATCCACCGTGATCTTCGTCATGCCGACCGAGAGCGTGGCCGCGCGCGCGATTTCATCCTTCGACTGGCCGACAGGCTTGCCCTGTTCCTGGGTGAGCAGGCGTGCCAGCGGCTCCTTGTGCGCATCCAGCGCCGCCGCAAAGGCTGCGATATGTGCGGTCCGCTGGCCGAAGGACAGCGCCCGCCAGGCAACAAAGGCGCGGCGCGCGGCGGCAACTGCCGCATCCAGCTCAGCCGGGCCGGCGGCTGGACAGCTCGCGAAAACTTCGCCGGTCGCAGGGTTGACCACGTCGAGCCGCGCGCTGGTATCCACGAGCTGGCCGTCGATGAGCAGGCGGTATGGGGCGCTGAAATCGATCATTCCTGTAAGATACCCGCTCATCGTTCGAGGTTCATCCCATGAAAGTAGGTCTGGCAGGTCAGGGCGCATTCGGCATCAAGCATCTGGAGGCCATCCAGAAGATTCCGGGGATCGAGGTCATCACGTTGACTGGTGGCAACCAGGAATCGACGCGCGAAGTCGCACAGAAGTTCGGAATTCCGCACTACACCGGCGACCTTGCCGAAAGCCTCAAGGCACCGGGCCTCGAGGCCATGATCCTGGCCACCCCGACGCAGATGCATGCTGCACAGACCATCC
>CAYWDZ010000102.1:0-10387 GCA_964456255.1 uncultured Steroidobacteraceae bacterium
CCGGCCGCGCCGCACTGGCCAGCGACCGCGCCCAGGTCGTCACGGCCGGGGACCATGAGGTGCTGATCACGCCGCACAATCCGCCACTGCGCCTGATCGTGGTTGGTGCCGTGCATATCACGGAAGCCCTGTGCGCGATGGCGCGTGAGGCCGGCTATGCCGTGACCGTCATCGATCCGCGCAGCGCGTTCCTCAGGCCCGAGCGGTTTGCCGGCGTGGCGCTGGATGACCGGTGGCCGCAGGAAGCACTGGCCGGGCTCAAGCCCGATGCGCGTACCGCCATCGTCCTGCTGACTCACGATCCGAAGATCGACGACCCGGCGCTGCTTGCGGCGCTGCCGACGCCGGCGTTCTACATCGGCGCACTGGGTTCCACGCGCACGCATGCGAAACGCCTGCAGCGCCTGGCCGAAGCCGGGGTGAGCGAGACTGTTCGCGCGCGCATCCACGGGCCGGCTGGTCTGGATATCGGAGCGCGCACCCCGGCGGAGATTGCGATCGCGGTGCTTGCCCAGATCACGCAGGTGCTGCGCAAGGAACGTGCGTGAAGTTTGGCAGCGTTGCGATCGGCGAAGCCCTCGGCGCCGTGCTTGCGCACAGCGTGAAGCTCGAGGGTGGTGCACTCAAGAAGGGCACGGTCCTTGGGCCTGCGGAGATCAGGCGGCTCGCCGCAGCCGGGATCGAACGGGTCGTGGCGGCAAGACTCGATGCGGATGATGTAGCGGAGGATGTGGCTGCGATGCGTGTTGCTGCGGCGCTGGCCGGCGCCGGTGTCGAAGTCGGTGGCGCCACCACCGGCCGCGTGAATCTCTACGTGCGCGAGCCTGGATTGCTCAGGCTGGACCCGGCGCGCATCCATGCCGCCAATCGTGTGCATGAGGGTCTGACCATCGCCACGCTGCTGCCGGATACACCCGTTGAAGCGGGGCAGATGCTGGCCACGGTGAAGATCATTCCTTATGCGGTGCCGGCAGCTGCACTGGAAAAGGTGATTGCCGCGCTGGCCGGCAAGCCGGCATTGCGCGTTGCGCCCTGGCTGGGCATTCGTGTGGCGCTGTTGATGACCCGGCTGGAGGCGACCTCCGAATCCGTGCTGACCAAGATGCGCGGCGCCGTACTCGGCCGTCTGGAGCCGCTGGGTGGCAGGCTGGTCGGCGAGCAGGTGGTGCTGCATGAAGAGGCCGCGGTTGCCGGCGCGCTGCGCGAGTTGCTGGCGGCAGCAGAGCGCCCGCAATTGCTGCTGGTGTCGGGCATCGCCGCGACCGTTGATCGTGGTGATGTGGTGCCCGCCGCAGTGCTCGCCGCAGGCGGTCGCGTATTGCATGCCGGCATGCCGGTGGATCCCGGCAATCTGCTGCTGCTTGGCGAGCTCGGCGATGCCGACGGAAGTTGTCCGCTGATCGGTATCCCCACCTGCGCACGCTCGCCCAAGCTCAATGGCTTCGATTTCGTTCTGCGCCGTTACGCGGCCGGCGAAGCCGTGGCGCGCGAGGACATCATGGCGATGGGTGTGGGCGGTCTGCTCACCGAGATCGAAACGCGGCCCATGCTGCGCGATACGCGATCGCGCCAGGGTTCGTAACTGACCGCGCTGCGGGTCAAGTGGCGCTCCCTACCGGATTCGAACCGGTGTACTAGCCTTGAGAGGGCTTAATTCCCGTCCATGACTGTCTTTGGGTATCTCGTAACTCATTGATATTGCAGTGACTGTGTAAATGGCAGTCTAAGGCTGTCTATGGTAGTTTTCCGTACAGTTCCGTACGGAGACGAAACAGATGGCGAACCTCTCGACGAAATCTGCTCGCATACGCCTGAAAATCAGGCGCGAGCCGCACTGGCAGCGATTGCAGGCCGGCGCGTACCTGGGCTTCCGGCGTGGCCCGGATACATGGATTGCGCGCTTCCGAGGACGGGACGGAGGGCAGCAGTACAACGCCCTCGGCGAGGCGCTGGAATACGACGAAGCGAAGAAACTGGCCGAGGCGTGGCTAGCGCAGCTGGCTGCCTCGCCTGTACGCATTCGTAAGCGCGGCACGGTCCGTGAGGCACTAGAGGGGTATATGGGCTGGCTGACCGATCAGGGCCGCCCACGCGCCGCTGCGGAAGCCCTATGGCGATATAAGTGCACCGTATGGGATGCGCCGCTGGCCGGCATCAAGTTGGAAAAGGTCCAGTTCGATGACTTCGACCAATGGCGCAAGGGACTGCAGGAGGGCCGGCTAAACCGCAGCGTGAACCGCCACGTCAGGGCCGTGGTCGCTGGCCTGAATAGAGCCTTGAAGATCGGGTTTGTGGGCAATCCGGCGGCGTGGGCGCTCGACCCTTTGGCTGACGACACTGAGGAAGAAGGAACGGCGGTATTCCTGAGCGCGGAGCAGCGGGCCGCATTGATTGCTGCCGCTGAGGAGCGCGCGGGAAGATTCTTCAGGGGGCTGGAGCTGACCGGCGCACGGCCGGGCGAGCTGGCTGCCGCCACGGTCGCAGACTGGTCCGGGGATACGTTGAAACTATCGCACCGAAAAGGCCGGCCGCCGAAGCTGCGCGTGCGGACCGTAATCCTGAGCGCGGACGGCGCGCGATTCTTCAAGGAACAAGCCAAAGGCAAACTTCCCGCCGCCTTTTTGTTCACGGATGCCAACAACGAACCGTGGAGGGCGCACTACTGGGCCCGGAAGTTCCGCGAAGCTGCTGCTAGCGTGAACGCGAAGGCACGCGGCAAGGCGAGGATACCGGCCGCAGCGTCGGCCTATTCATTCCGTCACGCGCGGATCAGCGAGCTATTGCAGGTGCACGGCGTCGATCCGCTGACCGTGGCCCATCAATGCGGCACCTCGCTGGTGATGATCGAGAAAGCCTATTACCGGTCTATTGCCAGCGCGATGCGCGAAAAGCTGGCGGAGCTGGGCGGGAAGCGCAAAGGGAAGGGCGCGTGATGGCAAAGGCAAAGAAGTCAGCAGGACTGGCATTCCGCACAACCCCGGAGCGCTACGCGGAAATCGTCCGGGGCCAGAGGGAAATGCTGCACGGGCTCGCCGACAAGATCGAGCGCGGCGAGACGCTGGAGGCATTCGAGCCGGAGATCGCGGCCGCCATCATCCGGGCGCACGCGGATCGCATGGCAGCGAAGCGCGGACCCGGGCAGCAGTCACCACTGGATGCCACCGTGGCTATTGAGTACGTCAATCTGCGCACGCAGGGCGAGAAACACGACGTCGCGATTGACCTGCTGATGAAGCAGTACGGCGCCAAGAGATCAGCGATTACAGCTGCGGTACGAAAGCACCGAGAGGCTGCAGAATCTTGGGCTGCACTCTCTCGCTAGCTTTCGGTCGGGTAATCCTCGGAATACTCGACCGCGAAACTCGGGACACCTTGTAGACACTGGTAGCGCGTTGTAGAGAATGGTTAGCCATCACGCAAACACGCGAGGTGGCGAACTTGAACCAGATCGAACTTGGCCCGGTTGATTCCAACCGCCGCTATCCAATCATCCCGGCGAGCAAGCTGCTCGCGCAGTCACGGGCTAAGACCTACAAAGACATTGCGAACGGCACCCTGCGCGTGATCCGCGATGGTCGGCGCGTGTACATCCCCGGCAGCGAAATCATCCGGCGCAGCACGCTCGCCGCCTAAACCATCACACAAGCCGCAGCGCGGATTCCTGAAAAAGGAAAGCCGCGCCACCTGGCAGGGTGAACGCGGCGAGGAACAGACAATGGAAAACGTACCGCAACAGAGTCCCCAGCGCCACCTCGATGATGGCGGCCACATCCTCTGCCAGAAGTGCCGACAGGCCTTCAGGCCAGACATGCTTGCACAGTTCTTTTGCCGCAAGTGCATCAAGCCGCGCAGGTGGCGCCGCTGATGCCGCGCGCAGTGCCTCCACCTATTCACCGCCGCCTAGTGCGTGACTTCGGTCCCAAGGACCCATGGGCGCGGTTGCTGCTGTTCGCCATCAACTCCCGTTTCGACAGGGATAACGGCGAATGCTTCGCTGGACAGGAGACCATCGCCAAAGACACCTGCATGGGTGTCAGCACCATTCGAGCCAAGACGGCACTCGTGGCCCGTGAGGGATGGCTTGCACTGTATCCGCGAGGTGGCAACGGCAAACGGTGGAAGTCCTACATCTACCGCGCCAGCGTCCCCGACTGGATCGACCTGTCTGCCATCAAGGTAAAGGACACCGACGCCGAATCCTTGGCGCAGGCGTACGAGGCCACGAACGGCACCATTGATCCTTCCGCCAATGCTGGAACGCTCTACCCGCAGAAGGGACAGAAGCGGACACCACCGCCAGCCGCTGGCGGTCCTTCCAGTGCAAAACCCGCCCCAAAACGTAAAGCACCGCCAGCGGACGAACACAAGGACCGCCAGCTGACAGCAGAAGCACCGCCAGCGGACGGAAATAAGCACCGCCAGCCGCTGCGTGGGAAGTTCTTCTCTGAAAGTTCTTCTCTAAGTAATTTAAAGCAAGCTCGGCTTGCGCCGAGTGCGCGTGTTCAAGAACACGAACAAGAACCCAAGAGCCAAGAGGCGGATTCTCCCGCCGAGCGCGTTGCACAACTGACCGCCGCGAAAGCGTTGAAGGCATTGGAAGCAAGGGGTTCGGCGACAAGGCAGGAAGGCCCTGACCTTGGCGAACGCATTCGCAAGCTACGCACCGCCATGCCGAGCATGACGCCGGAAGAGATCGCCAAGGCAATGCGCACCGACACCACCACCGTCCTTGATGCCATGAGGGCCACTGCATGACCGACCCCGCCACCATTCACGCCAGACCAGAAGCGCAGGCCCGAGCCGATGCCATCCAGCATCTGCGCCGCGCCAAGTCCGCATTGCACGCATGGGCACTGCTGGCACCGCAATCGCTTGAAGCATTGAGCACAGCGCACGCGACGCTACAAGACCTGCTGGCCGACCTGGAGCGCATCCAGTGAGGGGGGGAGGTGCGTTCTGGGTGCTTTGCTTCGTAGACCGAGGCTGCCCCTGTTCTCCCGACAGAAACCCTAAACCTAACTAGGAAATCAGACCTATGACATCACCGCGAACACCCGCAACCCTCGGCAAGGCCGGCCAGAAGCTATGGAAGCGCCTTACTGCGGACTTTTCATTCCCTGACGGGGCTGCACTGGAACTGCTGGAGCGGGCCTGTATCGCGGCAGACAGGGCTGAAGGCGCACGTATTGCGATGGAAAAGACCGGCGGCCCGGTGGTGCTGGATCGGTTCGACAAGCCCCAGCGAAATCCTGCTTGCGTAGTGGAGCGCGACGCCACGGCGACCATGTTGTCCTGCATGAAGCTGCTGGGGCTGCATGAAGTGGGCGAGAAGGACAAGGGCGGGAGGCCGCTGGGATCATGAGGCGCCGCGCGATCCGCAAGGAAGAGTTAACCGAGGCGCAGAAGGCGTTGCTGCTGCACGGCGAAGGTGAGTTCCTGCTTACCGACAAGCAGCTGCAGGCAATGTGGACGACGCATGGCACCTGGGCTACTAGGGAATTCTCGAAGCTCTACCCCGGCCGCCGACCGAAGCTGTGGTGGAAGTTCAAAGCACCACGATGGCAGGTGGAGGATATGCCGGAGCGCATCCGGTCCCCGCGCCTGAGCCGCCCGGAACCGCGCAAGCGATTGGGTGGTGCTGGTACGCCAGCCCATGAGGTGTTGAACGTCATTCCGGCTTTGTACTTCGGCCTGCCGACGATGTGGGTGGAGGCTCTCGATCCTGCAGATCCACCACGCTACGAAAGCCAAGCCACTTACCTTGATCGCCACGGCCTGCTGTTCGCTGAGGAACGCCGTCGCCTGACGGAAGCCGACTTCGCGCCGGAAGTGATCCAGATACCGCCGGCCACATCACGGCCAGCACCGAAAGCACGACGAAAGGAAACCGCGCAAGCCCTGCGCATCATCGGAGGTATGGACCGTGAGTAACACTGAGCACGAAGCCAAGCTGCGGCAGGTCACCGAGAACCTGCAGCGGCTCGCCGGCAGCCTGATCCAGCAGCACCCAGAATTCCCGCGCGAGAGCTTCGCGCGCGCATTCCTGTCCGTGGCCGTCGGCATGCTGCTGGTAGAGGTTGGCGACAAAGGTACGGCCGACTATCTCGCGCGGCTGGTCGCAGACATTCGTGCAGGTGGGCAGGTGGTGAACTAGTGATTGTCGTCGCCGCACCCGGACCTAGCTTGCAGCGCCTGGAAGGCCACACGGTCTTGGCTGTTGGCGACGCGTGCCGACTGTTTCCCGATGCAGTGGCGACCCTGCATAACGACCTGGACTGGTGGCGCGTGTATTCCGGGCAAGCAGCTGGCCGGCGCCTGTGCCCGGATGGGCCACACCATGATGCAGACAACAGGCGCGAATTCACCCGGCTGGGAGTGGAGCTGGTGCAGGTGGACCACGGCCCGTGCAGTGGCTATGCGGCTATTCGGTGGGCTGCTGACGCGGGATATACCCGCATCGGCCTTCTGGGCTTCGATATGCAGCCGGTAGATGGCAAAACCCATTTCTACGGCCATCGGACCGATGGGCTACGGGATCAGGGGGAATACAGGAACTTGCTGGCCCCGTTCGATCAATTGGCGAGAGACCTGCGCGCCCGGAATGTGTTGGTGACCAACTACACGCCGAACAGTGCACTAACTGCTTTTCCCCGAGGTGCGCTGTGAACCATCGCACCCCAGCCCGGTCTATAATGTTTGCGATCTTGAGATTTGCGCGTTGTGCCGGTGTGACGCTGGCGCAGCAAGGCCGGTGTGAAGCTGGCAGCGTGAGTCGGGACCCTTGGTCCGATGCACCGGTGCGACGCTGGTGGATCACTGCCGGTGCGATGCCGGTACCCCAAGCAATGAATTTGATTTTCGACCGCGAACAATCGCGGCCGCAACGCTTTGCACGAGGAATTTATGACGACTAAGACGAAAGTTGACGAAGCGATCGAGATGATCGCCACGAAGCTGGACGCATTCCAGTCAACGACCGAAACGCTGACCAAGCGTCTGGACGAGCGCGAGCGGATCGAGGCCGAGGCTGACCGCCCTGGCAGCGCAGTCCGGGACGCCAAGGCCGCCCCGAGTTTTTACGACCCCAAGAGCGGCAAGACGATTGTCACGCTTGGCCATGAGCAGAAGCTGGCAGACGTGTCGCAAAACAAATCCGGCGTCACGCTGGGCCGTTGGCTGCGTGGGATTGTTGTTGGTGAAAAGGCTGATGACCGTCGCGAACTGCAGGATGAGCTGAAGAGTTTGGCCACCAGCCCGGATGCTTCTGGCGGCTATTCCGTACCTAGCCCATTGGCATCGGAATTCATCGACAACCTGCGCGCGAATATGGTTCTGTCTCGTGCTGGTGCGCGCACTGTGCCGATGTCTAGCAAGACGTTGCAAATTGCACGAGTCGCGTCAGATCCAAGCGTGAGCTGGCACATTCAAAACGCATCGGTATCTGCGAGCGATCCCACGCTGAGTGCGGCGACGTTGACCGCGCACACTGTGGTGGGTTTGGTGAAATTCAGCCTTGAGCTCGCACAAGACTCGATCAACATTGAACAGCTGCTTTCCCGCACGCTTTCGCAGGCCACCGCAGTAGCTATCGATGCTGCTGGACTGGAAGGCACGGGCACGGTCACAAGCCCGATTGGCAATTCCCCGACAGGTGTCCTGAACTTTTCAGGCCGCAATTCGGTTACCTCAATCGGCGTGCCGACGAGCTGGGACTTTGTGGCGAACGGTATTCGCGAACTTCTCGTGGACAACGTGCCATTGGAACGCATTGGAGCGCTGATCTACTCGCCGCTGCTGTGGTCAAAAATGGCGAAGCTTAAGACGGGCATTTCGTCGGACAACACGGCGTTGCCACTCCCGAGCTACATGCAGGACCGGGCGCAGTACGTCACGACTTCGGTCGCTTCGACTGGATCGCCGGTTCGCACGTCGGCATACATCGGAGACTGGGGCGACCTGTTGTTCGGCGTACGGCAGGACGTAACGGTCAAGGTGTTGGATCAGGCGTTCATGGGCTCGAACCTGCAGCTGGCGATGTTGGTATTCGCGCGCGTCGACTTTCAGCCCGCAAGGGCCGCGAGTTTCTGCAGCCTGGAAGGCATCACGGTCGGTGCGGGTTGAGTGAATCACAGGGTCGGTACGTCGCAAATGCCGGCCCTGTCTCCCCCAGCCGGCGGGGTGCGCGAGCACATAGCCGGACGCGGTTTTCGTGGAGGGTTCACGCGAGGGAAAGGAACCACCAATGCCGGCGGCCTTTGGCGGGCGCGGCCGGCACCTATTTGCAACTGAGGAACTAAGACAATGCCGCTACAGCTGAGCAATGGACAAACCCATTACCACTTTTGGGAAGCCCCGGTGACTCCAGAAGTGCAGGCGCGCTTCGATGCGGAGGTCGCGCACTGGTCGCGTAAATATCCTGCGCTGTTTTCAGCACCGCAGCCCGAGCCCTTGCCGAAAGAGTACGGCCGGCACTCGTTGCACATGACGAAGGAATGGCCTGGCGTCGTGGAATCCTTCCGCCCCCGCGAGGCAGTTTCGCGGAACCTGATTCGGCTAGAGGCGTTGGGAAATTGCCTTTCGCCCATCATCGAGCACGGTGACGCGCTGTATGTGGATACCGAAGTGGTCCCCGAGGTCGGTGATATCTGCGTGGTGCTGGTCACGCCGGAGATCCTCTCCAAGTTCTTCGAGTACTCGGAACAAGTCGAAGCATTCCGGGCGCAGTACGGCGCAATCCCTTCGCCACTGGTCACGAAGCTACTCGGCAAACTTGGGAGCAACCTCCATTGCTGCACGAACAATTCCGCGTTTTCCTTCGATGGGTGCAAGACCTTGGGCGTCGTTGTGCGGATAGAGCGCGGCGGCTGCTTGGGTGTTGCAGGCGTGGCGGGGGCTGCAAGCAGCGCGGACATTCGCGCCGGGGGGGAGTGATGGCCGCCGTTGCTACAACTCGAACCAACCTACAGACCCTGACCGGGCCGTTTACGTACACCCTGGGCACCAGTTCAGAAGCGCGCGTGCTGTACCAAGAGGAAACCATCACCGCTGATGAGGTGGTGGAAGTGACGTGCACCTGCAAGTGCGATGTGACGACATTTCCGTCTGGTGCGTCGTCTTCCGTGGCGCAAGTGTATTGCTTCAGCGAGGAATCCAGCACCATTACACCGAGCGGGCATTACGTTCGCTTCTACGATGTGTCCGGCACACCCGATGGCGTGCAGAAGTTCATCACGCTAACCGGCTTGATCAAGGGCTCGGACATCGGCGCAGGAACCTTTCGGTTCGGCATAGCGGTATTCGTAAACCAATCGCCAGACGGGCCGCCGTGGATCAGTGTTGATATTTCCGAAGTGAGCCTGCGCGTCACGGTGCTGGTGCTGTGAAGCCGGCTCGGCTAGTTAGCCTTGCCCGGTGGCGGCTTCCATCGGCGCAGGGCCTGATCCAGCGTGCGGCGGGCGGCGGCTAAGAGTTGGGCAGGTGTCATATGGGTAGGGTACGAACGATGCATAGACTTGAATCGCCGCATTTCAGGTGTGTTCAGCCAGATATGCTGTGGGTGGGGTAGAGGTAGTGTTTAGCTGTGAGGGGCGCTGGCCCACAAAAACGCCTGTTAGGATGGTCAGCGATGACTATTGGCCGCTACTATCTTGGGATTGGGTTGTCCCTATGGAAGGTGGCGGAAATGGGCCTGCACGGATGACGGTGCCTATAGTTGCAATTATCGAGGGCTCCGAGAGGGCAGTGGGAGAAGGTGTAAACCGTCCCATCCGGTGCCTCGTGAGGCTGCCGGACAACACATTACGTGCGGCGGTTGTTAAGCGCATCAATCCTGAAGGAGTAGCGGCCGAGGTATTTTGCGCTCTCCTGCTCCGGGCTTGGGGGCTTGGAGTTCCGGAGCCGGCGATTGTGCAGGCTGACCAGATCGCATTCGCTAGCATTGATTCTGGATTTCCCAATCTAAAGCAAAGAATAGGGTGGCAGGACCATCTGCCGGCGCCACTAAAGAATGCGCTCGCGATGCACGGGGCTCGAATTGTTGCTGGCTTTGAGGATACTCCGAGGGCACTGGCTGTAGATGAAGCTATTGCCAATCGCGACAGAAACCTTGGAAATATTTTGTGGGATGGGCAGAACGTCGCATGGATTGACCACGAACGAGCGCTGGGCCTTGGATCTGATCCTGATGAGAACAAGCTCGCCGCCATGGTAGTCGCGGCCAACGTGGAACTCGACAAGATTCAAATGGCAGCTGTAAGCATTTCCATGTCGCTTGGTGCACAAGCCATTGCGGATGCAAGATCAGAATGCACAGATCTGAACGTTGCCGGGTTTGCCGCTCAGGTTTCATCACGGCAAATCCTGCCATGCGATCCATAAGGCATGGTTA
>CAYWDZ010000103.1:0-10363 GCA_964456255.1 uncultured Steroidobacteraceae bacterium
GCGGGGCGCCTGTGGTGCGGCTACGCCTGTCCGCAGACGGTGTGGACCGAGGTGTTCCTGCTGATCGAGCGCTGGACCGAAGGGGATCGCGTCAGGCGCATCAAGCTGGATGCCGGCCCCTGGAATGCAGAGAAGCTGCGTCGCAAGGGGAGCAAGCATCTGTTGTGGGCGGTGCTCGCGCTGTGGACCGGGTTCACCTTCGTCGGGTTCTTCACGCCGATCACCGATCTGGGTGCGCGGCTGTTCACATGGGAGCTGGGAGGCTGGGAGAGCTTCTGGATGCTGTTCTACGGGCTGGCCACCTGGGGCAATGCCGGTTTCCTGCGCGAACAGGTGTGCAAGTACATGTGCCCCTATGCGCGCTTCCAGAGCGCGATGTTCGATCGCAATACGCTGCTGATTGCCTACGATGCCCTGCGCGGCGAGCCGCGCGGCGCGCGCCAGCGGGGCCTGCCCAGCGTGCAGCAGCGGGGCCGTGCGCTGCTCGACAAGGCGACGGCCACCGACTACGTGTTCCGCGCGAGCCAGCATCCCTCCGCAGCAGCGGCGCGCGCCGGTGCGCGCGGCACCATCACGTGGGACAAGGAAGTGGCCGAACCGCTGCCGCAATTCGCGCCCGAGCAGCTGGGCGATTGCGTGGATTGCACGATCTGCGTGCAGGTGTGCCCCACCGGCATCGACATCCGCAATGGCCTGCAATACGAGTGCATTGCCTGCGGGGCGTGCATCGATGGCTGCAACGAGGTGATGGACAAGCTCGGCTATCCGCATGGGCTCATCCGCTATTCCACGCAGAACGCGATCGATGCCGTGCCGACGAAGATCCTGCGGCCGCGCATCCTGGTCTACGCCGCGCTGCTGCTGGTGCTGGCCGGCGCGTGGAGTTGGGGCGTGGCAACGCGCGCGCCGTTCCTGACCGAGGTCCTGCGTGACCGCAACGCGCTGTACCGCGTTGCCAGTGACGGTTCGGTGGAGAATGCGTACACGCTGAAGATCGTCAACAAGACCGACGTGCCGGCAACGTTCAGGCTGGCGCTGGGCGCGGCGCCGGCTGGCGCGCGCATCGCCGGCGCGCCGGCTGCGATCATCGCGCCCGCGGGTGAAGTCGTTTCCGTGCCGCTCATGGTCGTCGCGCCTCCTGAAACCAGTGGCCGCCATGAGCTGGTCTTCGTGGTCAGCGGCAGCGACGCTGCCGGCGAGCGCTCCAACGCAAGCAGCTTCTTTGCGCCGGTGCAATGAACGCAGTGCCCGCCGCTGCCGGCGCAGCCGTCGCCAGTGCGGCGGCGGCCGGCAACTGCTTCCACTGCGGCGAGCAGCTTCCCGCGGCTCTGGTCGAAGCCTCGCTCGAGGGCAAGGTTCAGCAGTTCTGCTGCGCGGGCTGCGCCAGCGCCGCCTTGTGGATCACCGGTGCGGGGCTCACGGACTACTACCGGCTGCGAACCGCCAGTGCTGAGCGCGTCGGCACTGAAGCGCTCGATCTGGATGCGTGGGACCGTGCCGATGTCATCGCGTCACATGTGCGCAATGTGCCGGGCGGGCGCGAAATCGTGCTGGCCACGGATGGCATGCACTGCGCCGCCTGTGCCTGGCTGATTGATCGCGCGCTGACGCGCGAACCCGGCGTGGCTGAAGTCAGCGCCAACGCGGTGACCGGGCGCATCCGGATCATCTGGAATCCGGCGCAGAGGCGGTTGTCGGCGATCCTCTCCCGCCTGCAGTCACTGGGCTATCGCCCCTATCTTGCAGGCAGCCTCGAAGTGGAGCGGCAGAGGCGACGTGAGCACTATCGCTGGCTGCTGCGCCTGGGCCTGGCCGGCATCGTGGCGGTGCAGACGATGATGTTCACCGAGGCGCTGTACCTGGATACCTCCGGCCAGATGCCCGGCGCCACCCGCGATTTCTTTCGCTGGCTGGCCTTCCTGCTGGCCACACCGGTCGTGTTCTATGCGGGCTTTCCGTTCCTGGCGGGGGCCTGGCGGGAGATCTCGCAGCGCACGGCGGGAATGAACACCCTGGTGGCCGTATCTGTCCTGCTGGCGTGGGCGGGCAGCACCGTGGAGACGCTGCGCGGCGGACAGCAGGTCTGGTTCGACGCCGCGGTGATGTTCGTGTTCCTGCTGCTCGCGGCGCGCATGCTTGAAGCGCGTGCGCGGCAGGTGGCCGTGGCGCGGGTGGAAGCCATGGCGCACGCCACTCCCGTGCTCGCGCGGCGCGAGTGCGGTACCGGAGCCGAGGCAGTGCCAGTTGCGCAGCTGCAGCCGGGGGATGTCGTGCGTGTCAGTGCCGGGGAGCATGTGCCCGCGGACGGCGTGCTGCTCGATGCCGATGCGGCGCTGGATGAAGCCTTGCTGAGCGGTGAATCCAGGCCAGTCCTGCATGCCGCCGGCGACGTCGTGCTGGCCGGTTCGATCTGTGCCGACCAGCCGCTGCGGCTGCGCGTTACGGCCACCGGGACCGCGACACGAATTGCCGCGCTGGCGCGGCTCACGCTGCGTGCGCAGGAACACAAGCCCGCGCTGGCGCGTCAGGCTGAGCGCGTCGCTTCCTGGTTCGTGCTCGGCATCGTGACACTCGCGGCGATCGTGTATGGGTACTGGCATGCCACGGAGCCCGCGCGTGCCTTCGATGTGACGCTCGCGCTGCTGGTCGTGAGTTGCCCGTGCGCGCTGTCACTGGCAGTGCCGGCAGCACTCGCCGCCGCCTATTCAAGGTTATCGTCGATCGGCGTTCTCGTGCTGCGCCCGGATGCCCTGCAACAGCTGGCTTCCATCGATACCGTTGTTTTCGACAAGACCGGTACGTTGGGGGATGGCACCTGGGGTATCGAAACGGTCGAGACCTTCGGTGGCTGCGACAGGAAGGCCGCGCTCGACATGGCCGCAGCACTGGAACGGGACAGCACGCATCCGCTTGCCAGCGCGTTTCGTCAGCATGACGGCGCGGCAGTCGCGCAGGGCGTGGTGCGCAGGGCAGGACTGGGCCTGGAAGGCATGGTCGAAGGCAGACGCCTGCGCCTTGGTGAGGCCGGCTTTGCCGCGGGCCGTGAAGACGATGGCGCTGTCTGGCTGGGCGACGGCAGCACGGCCATCGCGCGCTTCGCGGTGCAGGAGCATCCGCGGCCGGATGGTGCAGTGACCTTGCAGCATCTTCAGCGCCTGGGTCTGCGGCTGCAATTGCTCAGTGGCGATGCCGTGGCCACCGTGCGCAGCTTCGCCGGCCGGCTGGGCGCCGCATTCGAAGCAGTAGAGGGTCGGCTGCTTCCTGAAGACAAGCTCGCGCGGGTGCGCGCGCTGCAATCCGGTGGCCGGCGCATTGCGATGGTCGGTGATGGCATCAATGATGCCCCGGTGCTGGCCGGCGCCAACGTGTCGCTGGCAGTCAGTGGCAGTGCCGCGCTCGCCCGCCAGAGTGCGGACCTGGTGCTGCTGCAACCCTCTCTCGCGCGCATTCCCGACGCGTTGCTGGTGGCGCGACGTACCCGCCGCATCGTCCGGCAGAACCTCGCGTGGGCCATTGCCTACAACGTGGCAGCACTTCCCCTGGCTGCGGGTGGCCACATCCGGCCATGGGCGGCCGCGCTGGCAATGGTCGTATCCTCGTTGACCGTGACCCTCAACGCATTGCGTCTGGCCAGGCCATGAACATCCTGCTGGTACTCATTCCGCTGAGTCTGCTGCTGTTGCTGGCCATCATCGCGGCCTTCATCTGGGCAGTGCGCAACGACCAGTTCGAAGACATGGATACGCCGCCGCTCGACATCCTGCATGACCGGCAGGAGGAAGATGAACGCTGACCTGCTGGTGCTTGGCAGCGCGGCACTCAGTGGATTGATGGGGGCCGCGCACTGTGCGGCCATGTGCGGCGGCATCGCCACCGGCTTCAGCGTGCGCAATGCGCACAGCGGCTGGCTCGATGCCCTGCAGCCCAATCTTGGGCGCATCCTGGGTTATGCGATCGCCGGCGCCATTGCCGGCGGTATTGGCCATGGAATTGTGAGCGCGACCCGGTTGGACTGGCTGGCGCAGGCGGCCCGTGCGGCAGTCGGCCTCGTGCTGGTGGTGGCCGCACTGCGTCTGCTCGATACGCGCGGCCGGTTCGCGTTTCTGGCGGCACCTGGGCGTCTCGCAGCACGCTGGCTCACCCCGTTGCTGCGTATCGCGCGACCGGGTGATCGTGGCGCACGCCGGCTGCTGGCTGGTGTGTTGTGGGGCTGGTTGCCGTGTGGACTCAGCAGCACGGTGCTGTTCGCGGCCTGGCTGCAGGCCAGTGCCGTGCAGGGCGCGGCAACCATGCTGGCCTTCGGTCTTGGAACGCTGCCGATGATGGTGCCGCTGACCTGGAGCGGGGCGCGCATGGGGCAGCTGTTGCAGCGGCGCGGCTGGCGCTTTGCCGCCGCTGCCTTCGTGTTGCTGGCCGGGCTGGCCACCATGCTTGCGCCCTGGCTTGCAGGGATGCCCGCCGTGCACAAGGTGTTGTCGGCATTGGGCTGCCGCAGCGCAGGTTGATCTCTGGACGACCCAACCGTTGCAGAATCAAATTTGCGCAAACGTGCGGCTTGAAAGATTTTCGTCCGCAGAAGAGGTTCCCGATGAAGAAGTTCAGTTTTGCGGCACTGGTCATGCTGACCTGCGTGTCGGACCTGGTGCTGGCTGCCAGCGGATTCCAGCCGGTCAAGGATCCTGCCAAACGCATCGAGTTGAAGGGATTCTCGCTGCTGCCGCCGGCCGGCGCGGGCTGGCAGATTCACAAGGAAAAGGAGTCCGTGATCTTTGCGAAGAACCTCGGCTCCGATACACACACTGCTGGGATCAGTGTGGTCAGGCACCGTGATCTGAAGCCTGAGCTGGCGGGGTTCGCGCAATATGCGACAGATCCGCAGGCCTTCGCCGCATACGTCAGGGGTTCGATTGAATACTCGAATCCACCTTCTGGTCGCATGCGAATCGTGGAATTGACGGTGGTCCCTGACAATCGCTTCGGTTATTGCGCAAGGTTCCAGGGGAAGTTCGAGGATCATGGTTCACCCATTGCCCCTCGGGTTCTCCTGCAGCAGGACAGTGGCTATTCCTGTCTGTCTCCCACGTCCCCGCGAGACCTTGTCGAGATCACCTTTTCCGAGCGGGGCCTGCCGGAGGAAAGAGATCCTGCATTGGTTGACGTGAGTGAACAGTTCTTTCAGAACCTGTTGTTGAAATAGCCAGTCGCCACGAATGCCGCACGCAAGCGGTAGTGCGTCACGGCACGGGCATGGTCGCCGCAATGGAGCAGCGGGCAGCTTCCTGTGGAGCCCTGCGCTTCGAGCAATCCGTGCCGTTCCAGCAGCTGCGGCGTGCACTGCCTGCGCTGGAGCGTACCGCCGCGAGACTACTCGCGCGGCGGTTCAGCGATGGGCTGCGTGCCGTCGGCCATGCGGCCCAGCTTCAGCGCCTCGATCTGCTGCTTCGTGCCGGGCGGCGCCGCATAGGCGCCGACCTGGTCGCGATCGGGCGTGAAGGCCTTGCCGGTCACCGGGTTCGGATAGTGGTACGGAATGATGTAGTAGGCCGGATACGTCAGGTAGATCGTGGTGGGCGGCAGGTCCGGCGGCGGGTCGAACTTGTCGGGCCACGTGTTGTTCAGCGCGTTCTGGCCCCAGCCGTCCCAGTTCGAGTACATGGTGAACGGCCCGGTGAGCCGGCTGATCTTCCAGACGCCGTTTTCCTTGCGGTATTCGTTCTCGTACAGCGGCAGGCCCCAGCCACCCAGCGACATCACGTAGGCGCGCGAGCGGATCCAGCCCGTCTTGCCGTCGGGCGAGATGTCGGGAATGGACTGGAACTGCATGTGGTTCGCCAGCGAACCTTCCTTGGCGCCATCGCGGCCGAAAGCGGTCTGCATGTATTCGAATACACGAGGCTTGCCCAGGAACAACCCCTTGCCGCCGATCTCGAGCGTGGCGTCCTCGCTGAAGAGCTCCGAGAGCTGCGTCCACTGGCTCTTGTCGACGAAGTAGCCGTAGGTGCGCTGCAGGCGCTCGATGGCGTTCATGTCTTCGAGGCGCGTGATGCGTGCGTCGAGCGCCTTGAGTCGCGCATCGGTGGATTGCGCGAACGCAGTGCTCGAGACGCAGGCGGCGAGCAGGGCAGTGCAGAGAATGAGCTGTTTCATCGTACGGCTCCCGTGACGGTGTCCGTGGCCTGTGGCAGGTGATCCAGCGGCGCGCCGGTCACCGGATGCGGATAACTGAACGGCGGAATGTACTGGCCGGGCAGGGTGCGATACACGACGGTGGGCGGGCGGTCCGGCGGGAACAGCGCGCTGGGTCCCTTCATCGGCAGCAGCGACCTGGACCATCCCTTGTCGTAGTCGGTGAAGGCCGTGGGATAGAAGTGCAGCTTCGCGAGCTTCCACACGCCGCCATCCTTCACGTATTCGTTCTCGTAGATGCCCACGCCCCAGATGCCGTTCTGCCCCGGCTCCGCGAGCTGCACCGGCCCCTGGAAGCGGCCCTTCGCGGTCCTGCCATCCGGCGCAACCGTGATCACCGCCTGCAGCATCATGTGGTTGTTCAACTGGCCGGCCGTGAGGCCCTCGGGCCCGAACAGCAGCAGCGCCTTCTTGATCCGGTCTGGGCCCACGTAGACGCCGCTCTGGCCATATTCGAACTCGCCATTGCGTGCGAACAGGCCGGCGGCCTCGCTCCACAGTCCCTTGTCGAAGTAGAACCCGAACATCGCCTGCAGGTTCTCGACCGCATCGGCATCCTCCAGGCGTGCGACACGCGCGAAGTAGGGTGCCAGTTCCCCGGTGCCGGTCGGTGGCAGGATGCGCGCTCCAGTCACTCCAGTAACCGGGTTTGGTGCCAGGAAGGGAGGAACGTACGTGTCCGGAAACGGCACGTACTTCGAGCTCGGCGGACGGTCCGGAGCAAATGTTTTCGAGGCCTGGCTCTGCGTGAGCCCTTCGCCGGGCTTGAGCCGTGCCCAACCCTTCTCGTACGGCGCCACGAAGTTCACGTACAGATGCAGGGACTGGATCTTCCAGACGCCCTTTTCCTTCACATAGGTGTTCTCGTAGATGCCGTCGCGCCATTCGGCGTGCTTCTTGTACTGGCCCAGCATGCCCTGGTCGCGCCAGCGTGCGGTGGCGCTTTGGCCATCGGCCGCGATGAACACGGCCGGCTGCAGCGTGATCCATTCATTGAGCTGGCCGTAGATCAGCCCTTCCTGGTTGCCGTGCAGGCGCTTGAGGTATTCGCGGATGCGCGCCCTGCCCACGTACACACCATCGACGCCGATCTCGATGGTGCCGTTGTCGGCAAACAGGTCCGCGGCATCCCCCCACAGCCCGCGATCCACGTAGTAGCCGAAGGCGCGCTGCAGCTTCTTGATGGCGCGCGTGCCTTCGAGCTTCTCGACGCGGACGGTGAGCGCATCGAGCTGCGCCGTGACGTTCTGCGCCTGCGCGGCGCCCAGCGTGAGCCACGCCCCGGCCAGGCCAATGACCAGCAATCGCTTCATGCAACCCCCCGATGATGCCCGGATGTCTCGAGGGGCCGATGATAAACCGCGCGGATGGCCGGGTGTGGCCCGGACGTCAGCGCGCGGCTTTCGAGTGCTCCGCGAAGAAGGCAAAGATCTCCGGGGCGCCGGTCGTCAGCACGCTGCCGTGGTCACCCCCGACGACTTCAACGTACTTGTGCGTGATGCCCAGTTCCTTCATCTGCTCGATCCAGGGTCGCGTCGAGGTCAGATGCGGCACCAGGGTATCCATGTCGCCCTGGATGACGATCATCGGAATGTTCCTCGCCGGCGCGAGGCTGTAGTTGTTGGGATTGATGCCCGCTGGCTGGGTCGCTGGCGCTTCAGCGCCGATGGCAGCCCAGATCGAGGGGTATTTCACGCCGAGATAGATTGCGCCGGCTCCCCCCATCGAATGACCCATGAGGTAGGTCCGGTTCTCATCGACATTGAATTCCTTCCTGATCATCTCGAGAACGTTCATCACGTCCTTTTCGCTTCGCTGGCTGGTTTCGTTCGACACGCCCAGCGTTGTCGGGGCGGGACCGCCTGCGCGTCCCGGTCCTGCACCACGGGGCGGGCCACCCGCTCCGGGCGCTGCACCGGGACCTGCACCAGGTCCAGCACCGGGCGCTGCCCCGGGAGGAGCCGCGCCGGGCCCCGGACCTGCACCGGGGCCTCCGCCCCGCCGGCCACCCATCCCGACGCCACCGCCCGCGCCACCGGTTCCGCCTGCCATGGTGGAAGGCGCTCCGTACCATCCCGACGAGTTGTAGCCCATCGGTCCGACGAGGATGTAGCCGCCTTCTTCCGCCAGCTGCAACGCGTTGCCACGCATCATCGTGTTCTGCTCTCCGCCCAGACCGTGCAGGGCGATGATCAGTGGAGCCTTCTTGTCCTTCGTGACCTTGGAGGACACGAACACCGCGTAGGGCAGTACTTCGTTGGTTTCAGCGAACGTGTACGTGCGCTGCTGTACGCGGGGATCGATGGGGCCGCGACCGGGGGGTTGCCCGGCCGGCGCCGGTGCTCCCTGTGCCGGTGGACCGCCGGCCTGTTGCGGGGCCTGAGCCTGTGCCGCAGCGATCAGGGCCGCGGCCACCAGGGTGCTGATCAGACCCGACTTCAATCTAATTAATGGACTCATCGTCTTGCCCCTCTGGATGGTGCTGGGTGGTGGCCAATGCTGTCGCAAGAATGTGCACGCATTGCGGCGCATGGGTCACGGGCGTGTATCTTTGCCCACTGAGTCAGCAAGCGGGAGGGGCGCGGCGATGAAGACCATGCGGATGGCGGTCGTGGCAGGGGCGTTCGTCGCGACGCTGGCGTCATGGGCAGCGGCGCCCCCGGCGACGGACCCGGTGACGCCAGGGGAAGTCGTGGTCGAACCTCCCACGTTGCAGTCGCTGGGTTTCGAGTGGCCACTGGCCGGCGATGCCAACCGCAATGCCAAAGTCGCCATCCGTTTTCGCAGGAAGGGCACCGACGCATGGCGCGAAGGGATGCCGCTGCTGCGCATTGGCGGTGAGGAAACCCGCTACCAGGCCGTGGATTTCACCGCGCCACAGATGCTTGCCGGCAGTCTGTTCAATCTCGAGCCGGACACCGTCTACGAGGTGACGCTGCGCATCTCCGATCCGGATGGCGTCACCGGCAATCCCGAGCGGCGCCTGGAGGCGCGCACCCGCGCCGAACCCATGCCCGCCACCGGCGGGAACACCTACCACGTGTATCCACAGGGCTACCAGGGCGAGCGCCAGCAGCCGGCATTCAATGGCCTGCTGGGTGCGTTCAACACGGGGGCATCGCAGTCGGACTGGTTCAATACGTTTCCGCCGCGGGTGAAGCCCGGCGACGTGATCCTGGTGCATGCGGGCACCTACAAGGACACGCGCCACAGGTACGGCACCGGGATCGGCACGCTGTTCGATGGCACCTACTACCTGACGGCCAGCGGCACGGCCGAACGGCCCATCGTCATCCGCGCGGCGGGCGATGGACCGGTGGTGTTCGATGGCGACGGCAATGCCGTGCTGTTCGATGTCACGGTGGCCAATTACATCTACTTCGAGGGCCTGACTTTCCGCAACACGGAGGTCGCCATCCTCGCCGGGCGCAAGCGCATGTATGGCTCGGTGGGGCTGACGGTCAAGCGCTCGCGCTTCGAGGACGTGGGTGAAGGCATCAGCACCGACTGGTCCGGCTCGAAGGACTTCTACATCGCCGACAACGTGTTCGTCGGGCGCCAGATTCCGGACCACCTGATGGGCTGGATCGGGCGCACCTGGCAGTCGTTCCCGGATTACCCGGTGGAGCTGCGCTCGCAGTTCGCGGTGAAGGTGTACGGCTCGGGCCATGTCATCGTGCACAACGATGTCTCGCACTTTCATGACGGCATCGACCATGCCACGTACGGCACTCCGGATATGGATGCCGATGGCAAGCCCATCCGTGATCGCATGGCAGTGTCGATCGACATCATCGGCAATGACATCCGCGCGGTGGACGACAACTGCATCGAGGCCGACGGCGCGATGTACAACATCCGCATCCTGCGCAACCGCTGCTTCAACCAGGCGCATCGCGCCTTGAGCGCGCAGCCGCTGTTCGGCGGCCCGGCCTACTTCATCGGCAACCTCGTCTATCACGCGCCGGAGGGCGGATCGCTGAAGTTCCAGGCGAACCCTGCGGGGATCCTCGTGTACCAGAACACCTTCATCGGCGAAGTGCACGACATGGGGCCGGTTTCCAACCTGCACTTCCGCAACAACCTGGTACTGGGGCAGGGCGCCTATCCGGAAATCTTCACCACCGACACGCTCACCAACTATTCGAGCTCGGACTACAACGGCTTCCGGCCCAAT
>CAYWDZ010000104.1:0-10309 GCA_964456255.1 uncultured Steroidobacteraceae bacterium
AGCGCCGGGCTCTGCACCCTGCCGGCCGACAGCCCCTGGCGCACCTTCTTCCACAGCAGCGGCGAAAGATTGAAACCGACCAGATAGTCCAGTGCGCGGCGCGCCTGCTGCGCGTTGACCAGTTCCATGGAAAGGTCGCGCGGCTGCTGGATGGCCGCCTGGATCGCGTTCTTGGTGATCTCGTAGAACACCACGCGATGCACCTTCTTGCCCTTGAGCTCGCCCTTCTCCTTCAGCAGCTCATGCAGGTGCCAGGAGATCGCTTCACCCTCGCGGTCAGGGTCGGTGGCCAGATAGAGCGCACTGGCCTTGCGCAGGTGCTTCGCGATCGCTTCGACGTGTTTCTCGTTGCGCTCGATGATCCGGTACTTCATCGAGAAGTCGTGCTCGGGATCGACGGCACCTTCCTTCGGTACCAGATCGCGCACATGACCATAGGAGGCCAGCACCTCGAAATTCTTTCCGAGGTACTTCTTGATGGTTTTCGCCTTGGCGGGCGATTCGACGATGACGAGGTTTTCAGCCATGAACAGCGGGGGTGGAGGCAAGGCAGCCCCCTGTGAGGAGCCGCGCTGCGCTCAATGTGTTGAGCTCGAGTCGGAGTCGAAGACCAGCGTCTCCATGCGCGCGCAGGCCTGTTCCTGGCCCGGCTGGCTGGAGAGCACCATGAGTACCACCCACCGCAGTTGTTCCAGGGTGAGGTCTTCCACATCCAGGGCCAGCAACCGGTCGATGACCAGCTCGCGCTGCGTGGAATTGAGGATGCCGATCTCTTCGAGCGACAGCAGCTGGCCCCGGCACTCGGCGGACAGGCGCGCCATCTCGGCGGGGCTGTAGAGGCGCAATGATGGCTTGCGGCGCGGCCCTGCCTCGACCAGCCCCGATATCTGGGCGCGGCCGCGTTCACCGGCCAGGTCTGCCAGCCAGTCGAGCGCGCGTTCGACGTTCGCCTCGCCGAAGCCGGCGCTGGTGAGGTCCTGCGCCAGCACTTCGCGCTCGGGGACCTCGGGCGACTCGTCGATCATGTAACGGTCGAAAACGTAGAGGAGGATGTCGAGGACGGTGCCGTTCATTTCTTATGCAATGCGGTTGTACAGGGCTCCGGGTCGGGCTTCGACCCGGCCTTCGAGCTCAAGAATCAATAACATGGAGGCGACGGAGCCGGCGCCAAGGCCGGTTCTCCCCACCAGATCATCGACAGTGGAGGGCTCGAAGCCGAGCGCATCTAACAGCATTTCGTAATCCTTGTCCAACCACGCCGGTTTCGCAGACGGGTTGTTGGGCTGTTCAACCGGTTGAAATGCATGAGGATTCTTCTCTATCGGAATTCCGATCTCCGGCAGTATGTCAGACGCGTCCCGGACCAGAGCCGCGCCCTGCCGGATCAGCGACAGGCAACCGGCGGCCAGAGGGTTCAGCGGCGAGCCGGGCACGGCGAAGACTTCGCGCCCCTGGGCCAGTGCATGGCGCGCGGTGATCAGAGACCCACTGTTGGCCGCTGCTTCGATCACCACCACGCCGCGTGACAGCCCCGAGATGATGCGATTGCGTTGCGGAAAGTGCGCCGCGCGCGGCGGCGTGCCGGGCGCAAATTCCGAGACCAGCAGCCCATCGCGCGCGATGCGTTCGAACAGCGCGCGATGCTGGGCCGGATAGCAGGTGTCGAGCCCGGTGCCGCAGACGGCAATGGTCTTGCCGCCGACTGCCAGCGTGGCTTCATGCGCGGCCGCATCGATGCCGCGTGCCAGCCCGCTGGTGATGGCAAGACCATGGCCGGCCAGATCACCGGCTATGCGTGCTGCCAGCGAACGGCCGGCCGAGGTGGGATGACGACTGCCGACTACGGCAACCTGTGGTGCCTGCAGCAGTTCGATATTGCCGAGCGCAAAGAGCAAGGGCGGAGGATCGGTGAGGGCGGCGAGCTGGGCCGGGTAACCCGCGTCGCCGCGGCGCAGGAGGCGCGCGCCGGAAACGGCGAGCCAGCGATCGATGGCGGGATCCTGCATTTGCGCAGCAGCGTAAATGCGAAGGGCCCGCACGAGGCGGGCCCTTAACTGATGTGTTTGAGGAAGAACAGCTTGCGATCAGGGCGTGCGCACCTGATCGGCAACCCGGACCGGTACCGTGGTCTCGACCACCAGGCCGTAGCTGATCCGATCGTAGGTCTTGAAGATGAGCAGCGTTCCGGCGCGCTCATCCGGCAGCTGGACAGTGCTGCTTCCGCAGGAGGTGCGACCGAAAGTCTTGCAGGAGCCATCCGGAACCACCGCACCTTTCTGATCGATGGCGAGCACATGGCCAACTTCCAGGCCCTGGCCGGCGCCGCGATTGATGGCAACCACGTCGTACTGGCCAATCTGGGTGACGCCGTCCACCACGGCCATGATCTGACCGCTGAAATCTGCTGGCGGTGCATGCGGCACGATGTCGCTGGCCGGTGCCATCACGTCTTCGGCAAACAGCAGGTCGCCAGCGACAGCCTCGCGGGTGCTCTCTACCAGCAATGCCTTCGACAGCTTGTCATCGGCCTTGTCGATGCGTGCCGAGGCGGCATAGCTGCCCAGGTAGCCCAGCACCGCGCCAGTCTCCGGATCCTTCAGCTGGTCACCCACGCGCACGATGGAGTAGCGGCCCGGGCCGTGCCCCTGCATGCCCGTGACATACACGGTGTCGTCCTGGCTGGCCACGAGATGGTTTTCCCGCATGACCGCGATCTTTGGCGCACCGGCAACTTCTTCCTGTGACAGCAGGCTGGGTTTGCCGAGGAATGCCGCGATGGCCTTGTACGGGATGGTGGCAATCGGGCCATCGAGCGGGCTGCTGCGTACCAGCGGGGAGACCCGCACGGCATTGCCCATCTCAAGGTGAATCTCCGGCGTGCCATCGGACCCGTACACCAGCTTCAGCGTATCGCCCGGATAGATAAGGTGCGGGTTCTGGACCTCGGGGTTGACGTGCCAGATCTCCGGCCACAGCCACGGGTCACGCAGGAACATCGCGGAGATGTCCCACAACGTATCGCCGCGCTTTACCACGTAGGTCTGAGGAGCATTGGCGTTGACCACCGGGGCCGGGGGCGGCGCGGCCGGGCGGCTCGCAACCGGCTGCGCGGCATCGCGCGCCAGCGCCGCTTCCACGGCGTTCTGCTCGACGGCGGTTGCCGGGCGGGAGCTGACTGTCGTGGTCGCGGGGGCGGCCCTGGGAGCGCTGGGCTCGGAAACCGTCTGGCATCCCGCCGTCACCAGCACTGCAAGGCCGAGCACCAGCCGAGGCGTGACGTTTAGTTTGCCCGTAACTACTTGATTCGAGACCATTTTTGCTCCTGTCCTCGCATTATGTCGCACGTGGTCGGGCGCGACCAGCCTCATTTCATATGCTGTTATAAACTCTTTGGCCGAAGCCGCGCCAAATGCACCGCTCACTTTGAGGACTGCATCACGGGCACCCTGGAAAACCCGATGGGCGACCGGACATTAGGCGGCACATTAGCAGCATTTTCGAGTCCGGAGATATGGCCATGGCCCGACTGACCATCCTCGAATATCCCGATCCGCGCCTGCGGACGCGTGCCGCGCCGGTCACCCGCTTTGACGCGGCGCTGAAGCAGCAGATCGCGGACATGTTCGAGACCATGTATGCGGCGCCCGGCATTGGCCTTGCGGCTACCCAGGTGGACTGGCACCACCAGCTCATCGTGATCGACATCTCCGAGGACAAGAGCCAGCCGCAGGTGTTCATCAACCCCGAGATCCTGTCGCGCGAGGGCAAGGCCAGGGGCGAGGAGGGGTGTCTTTCGGTGCCGGGGATCTACGACGAAGTCTCGCGTGCCGAGCGCGTGCGCGTGCGCTTCCAGGATGCCGAAGGCGCGACGCATGAACGCGATGTGGATGGTCTGCTCGCGGTCTGCGTGCAGCACGAGATGGATCACCTCACGGGCAAGCTGTTCGTCGATTACCTGTCGGAACTCAAGCGCCAGCGCATTCGCAAGAAGCTCGACAAGGAGCGGCGCGAACGCGGTACGCGTACACCCACTTCCGCGGAGCGGCAGGCACGGCTCTGAAGCCACTTCCGCCGGCCTGAATCCATGAGTCTTCGCGTCGTGTTTGCCGGCACGCCGGCATTCGCCGTGCCGGCACTGCGCGCGTTGCATGGGGCACACCAGGTGGTGGGCGTCCTCACCCAGCCTGATCGTCCGGCAGGACGCGGCCGCGAACTGACGGCCAGCCCGGTCAGACAAGTGGCGCTGGAACTGGGCGTGCCAGTGGCACAACCGGTGATGTTGCGCGGTGATCCGGTGGCGCTGTCTGCAACGCTGGCGCAACTGGAAGCGTGGCGGCCGGACGTGATGGTGGTCGTGGCGTATGGATTGATCCTGCCGCGTGAGGTGCTCGCTCTGCCGCCCATGGGCTGTCTGAACATTCACGCCTCATTGCTGCCGCGCTGGCGCGGCGCTGCCCCGATCCAGCGCGCGATCCTTGCCGGTGATGCCGTGACCGGCGTCTGCATCATGCAGATGGATGAAGGCCTGGATACTGGCGCGGTGTTGGCGCGCGCGAGTGTGCCCATCGGCCCGGAGACCACGGCAGCGGCCTTGCACGATCAGCTGGCCGGGCTTGGCGCAAGCCAGCTGCTGCTGGCGCTTGCCGGTCTGGTCGACGGCACGCTCAGTGCCGAGCCGCAAGCGGATGCGGGAGTGACCTACGCGCAGAAGCTGTCGAAGGCGGAGGGCGAAATCGACTGGCGGCGCTCCGCGGTCGAGATCGATCGCCAGATCCGTGCCTTCAATCCCTGGCCCGTGGCGCAGACGCGCCTCGATGGCGAGGTCGTGAAGCTGCTGCGCAGCCGCTGTGTGTCCGGGTCGCCAGTGCAGGCGATTGCCGCACCGGGAACGCTGCTGGGCCTTCAGAGTGATGCGCTGCAAGTTGCTTGCGGACAGGGCGTGCTGCAGGTGCTGGAACTCCAGCGGGCGGGACGCAAGCCGGTGGGCGCGCGCGATTTCCACAATGCATTGCGACTGCCGGACGGAACGCAGGCGGCATTTCAATGAACTCGCTGCCGCGTGCACAGTACGCTCCCGGCGCCACCGCCATGGCCGCCGCAGCGCGCGCTCTTGATGCGGTAGCAGGCGAGCGCGGCTGCACCGCCGAAGCGGCATTGCTGGAACTGCACCTTGATCCCGCGGACCGCGGCGCGGTGCGTGCCCTGCACGCGGGCACGCTGCGCTGGTACCTCAGACTCGCACCGATGGTGGATGCGTTGCTCGAACCGGGGCAGCGCATGGCGCCACTGGTCCGGGCCGTGCTGACCGTGGCCCTGCACCAGATCGAATACTCGCGGGCGCGGCCCGAGAGCGTGGTGAACATTGCCGTCGATGCCGTGCGCGCGCTGGATCAGCCCAATGCCAGCGGCTTCACCAACGCGCTGCTGCGCCGCTATCTGCGCGAGCGCGCAGCACTGGCTGCCCGCTTCGATCGCAGCGAGCCGGCGCGGCTGGCTCATCCACGCTGGTTGCTCAAGGCGATGCGCAACGCGTGGCCGCAGGACATCGACCATATCGTGGCGGCCAACAACGAGCAGCCACCGATGACGCTGCGTGTGAACCTGGCCAGGACCACGCGCGAGGCCCTGATTGCGGAGCTGGAAGCGGCAGGCATGCAGGCGCAACCCGGTGCAGGTGCAACCAGCGTCGTACTCGCCCAGCCGGTTGATGTGAATGCGCTGCCGGGTTTCAGTGACGGGCGCGTGAGCGTGCAGGATGCCGGTGCGCAGCGGGCCGCCGGGTTGCTGGATGCCCAACCCGGCGAGCGGGTGCTCGATGCCTGTGCCGCACCGGGCGGCAAGACGGGCCACATCCTGGAACGTGCCGGGGGTGAGCTTGACCTGACTGCGGTGGACTCTGATCCGCTGCGCCTGGATCGGGTGCGCGAGAACATCACGCGCCTGGGATTTCACGCGAGCCTGGTTGCCGCGGACCTGAACGCGGAAGGCTGGTGGGACGGGCGCCCATTCGATCGCATCCTGCTCGATGCTCCCTGCACCGGAACCGGCGTGATCCGCCGCCATCCCGACATCAAGCTGCTGCGCCGCGCAGCCGACATTGCCGGCTTTGCCGCCAGCCAGATGCAGCTGCTGGAAAGATGCGCAGCGCTGCTCGCCAGCGGCGGGCGCCTTGTGTATGCGACCTGTTCGATCCTGCCGCAGGAGAATCAGGAGCTGGTTGAGCGCTTCCTGCTCAGGCACCACGAATTCCGGCGCAGCTCGCCCGATGTACAGATCCTGCCGCAACCGCGTGCAGCCGGCGCTGCGGCAGTCACCGATGGCTTCTACTATGCTTGCCTCTCGAAGGAGGGCGTTGCCAGGTGAAGATTGCCGCCACCCTGCTGGCTGTGCTGCTGCCGATCGCTGCGGTGACGCCTGCGCACGCTGCGGATGACATCGTGGTGCGTTCGGCCTCGGCCAAATTGGGCGACGCCAGTCTTCAGTTCACCGTGCGCGCCGACTTCCCGGCGGACGAACAGACGCGCGCGGCCCTGCTGGCAGGCGCGACGGTTGATCTGGTTCTGCAGACAACCGTGGACCGGAAGAACCGCTTCTGGGTCGATGAACAGCTGGTTGAAAGCAGCTTTCGTCGCGAACTGTCGTGGAATGCACCGAGCCAGCGCTTCGTGCTGCGCGATGTCGACAGTGGTGGCCAGCAGACCTTTGCCACGCTGGAGGAAGCGCTCGCCACGGCCGGCACGCTCGATGACTGGTCGGTGCCGTTTGCAAGCCAGCTGGATTCCGGGGAAACCTACGAAGTACGCGTGCGCGCACGCCTGCGGCGCGGGCGCATGCCCAGTGCCTTGCGTGCACTGACATTCTGGACGCGCTACTGGAGCCGCAGCGAGTGGTACCAATGCGAACTGACCCGCTGAGGCGCTGGGGAGGCTACATCTTCATCGCGGTCGCGGCGGTCGTGGTGCTGGCTTCGCTGGTGCTGCTGGCGCGCGTTGCCGGGAATTCCGCGCGATTCGCGGACTGGCAGCAGTGGATCTTCATCCTCAATGCGGCGCTGGTGCTCGCGATGGCCATCGTGTTGGCACGGCGCGTGTACAAGGTGGTTCGCGACTACCGCCAGAAGCTCCCCGGTTCACGGCTTACGGTGCGCACCGTGGCGGTGTTCAGTGCGCTGGTGATCGTGCCGATGCTGGTCATCTATCTGTTTGCCCAGTACACGCTCAACAAGGGCATCGACAGCTGGTTTCGCGGCGAGCTGCGCCCGGAAGTCATGGAAGCGGGCGAGAAGTCGAAGGAAGCCCTCGACATACGCCTCAGGGAGCAGGCGCGCCTCACGGCCCAGGCTGCAACGGCAATGGGTGCGCGGTCCCGTACCGGACTTGCCGCCACACTGGATTCCGAACGGCGCAACGCCGGCGCGCGCGAGATGATGGTGTTCGACGCCGACGGCAAGGTGCTGGCCGCGAGCTATGCAACGGACCAGTCGCTGCTGACCCCGGACGTGCCGCGTGAAATCCTGGTCCAGGTGCGTGATGGTCAGCCCTACATGCTGCTGGAACCGCTCGCCGACGGTGGCTACCTGATGACCACTGCAGCGCCGGTTCCCGGTGGTGGGGCCGGTGCCGGGCGCTTCCTGCTGGCGCGCCAGGAAGTGCCGCGCGATGTGGCGGCGCTGGCCAACCTGGTCGAAGGCATCCGCAAC
The DNA here is from genome assembly GCA_964456255.1 of uncultured Steroidobacteraceae bacterium. Taxonomy (GTDB): domain Bacteria; phylum Pseudomonadota; class Gammaproteobacteria; order Steroidobacterales; family Steroidobacteraceae; genus ZC4RG30. The sequence continues at coordinate 7,700 of CAYWDZ010000104.1, forward strand.
AGCTACGGCAACCTGGTCGAATCCCGCCAGGGATTGAAGTTCATCTTCCTGCTGGCGCTGACCCTGGTGCTGCTGCTGGCGATGTTCGCCGCGATGTTCCTGGCCATCCGGTCCGCCCAGCGGCTGATGCGTCCGGTGCGCGACCTGATCGAAGGTACGCGTGCGGTCGGCAAGGGCGATTTCAGCATGCGCCTGGCACTGCCGGCGCGGGACGAAATGGGCTGGCTGGTGCACTCCTTCAATGACATGACCCGCCGCCTGCGGCGCACCAGCGAGGAGGCCAGTCGCAGCCGCGCGCTGGTGGAAGACGAGCGCGAACGGCTCGCGGTGATTCTGGCGGGGCTGTCCACCGGCGTGATCGTGCTCGATACCGCGCGCCGCCTGCGCCTCGCCAATGCCGCCGCGGACGCCATTCTGGGGGCGCAACTGGCACAGGGCACCGGCCTCGAATTGAGCGAATTGCAGGATGAATCACCGACGGTGCAGTCATTTGCGCGCGAGCTGGGTGCGCGCCTGGACCGGGAAGGCGACGAATGGCAGGAGGAGATCGCCCTGCCGCCGGATCGTGTGCTGCGCTGTGCCTGCGCATCGCTGGTGGATACCTCCGGCGTGCCGGCCGGCCACGTGCTGGTATTCGACGACATCACGCACCTGCTGCGCGCGCAGCGCGATGCGGCCTGGGGCGAGGTGGCGCGCCGCCTTGCTCACGAGATCAAGAATCCGCTCACACCCATCCAGCTGGCAGCCGAGCGGTTGCGCCGCCGCCTGTCCGGCAAGCTCGACGGGGATGACGCCGAGCTGCTGGATCGCGCCACGCATACCATCGTGCAGCAGGTGGAATCCCTGAAAGGCATGGTCAACGCGTTCAGTGAATACGCACGCGCCCCGGACCTGAAACTCGCGGAATTCAATCTCAACGAGCTCGTTTCCGAGGCGGTTGAGCTGCACCGCTCGCAGGAAGCCCGCGCCGTCATCGCCATGCACCTGGACCCGGCATTGCCGCCCGTGCTGGCCGACCGCAATCGCCTGCGCCAGGTGCTCAACAACCTCATAACCAATGGTCTTGAGGCCACCGACGGGACCCCGGCCGGGAAAATCGATGTGACCACCCTTTATGAAGGTGGACCTGGGGGCGGAAAAGCGGTCATCATGGTGGCCGATAACGGGCATGGGTTTGCCACAGAAATGCTCGCACGTGTGTTTGAACCCTACGTGACGGGCAAGCCCAGGGGGACGGGACTGGGACTGGCCATCGTGAAGAAGATCGCCGAGGAACACGGCGGCAGCATCGAGGCGAGTAACCGGCCCGAGGGGGGCGCGTACGTGCGCGTCATATTGCCTGTGGCTGCCACAGTAGCGCAGCCAGCAAGAGGTATCGCATGAGTACCGGCAAGATTCTGGTAGTTGATGATGAAGCAGACATCCGCGTATTGCTGAAGGAGATTCTTTCCGACGAAGGCTACGACGTTGATGTCGCCGCCAACGCCGGTCAGGCTCGCGCTTCGCGCGCACGCGCCCACCCGGACCTGGTGTTGCTCGATATCTGGATGCCGGATACCGATGGCATCACGCTGCTGCGCGAATGGTCGGCTTCGGCCGCCGAGGATTGCCCGGTCGTGATGATGTCCGGCCACGGCACAGTCGAGACGGCCGTCGAGGCCACGCGGCTGGGGGCCTTCGACTACGTCGAGAAGCCCTTGTCGCTGGCCAAGTTGCTGCGCACGGTCGAGCGGGCGATGGATGCCGGCAAGCGGCGTCGGGTCGCGGGGCGCCCGCAGCAAACACCGCTTCCCGCAACCTTCGGCAAGAGTCGCGTCTCGCAGCAGCTGCGCGAGGAACTGACCCGGGTTGCGGCATTGAATGCGTCGCTGCTGATGGTGGGCGAGGCGGGCAGTGGCCGCGAAGCGCTGGCGCGCTTCACGCACGAATCCGGCACCCGCGCGAACCGCGGCTTTGTCACGATGGTCGCCAGCGCAGTGCCGGAGGATTCTGCCGAGAGCTACCTGTTCGGCAGCGTCGGTCCCCAGGGTGTGACCCAGGGCCTGCTGGACCAGGCACCGAACGGCACGCTGTTCATCCAGGAAGCCGAAGATCTGTCCCCGCGCGTGCAGCGACTGCTGCTCGGTGCAATCGAAACCGGCCGCTTCCATCGGGTTGGTGCCAGTGGCGATTCCGGCATCCCCTTCAACGCGCGGCTGGTCGCGACCGCGCAGCCGGGTGTGGAGCTGCGCGCTGGTACGGCGGGCGGGCTCAGGCGCGATCTGTTCTCGCACCTTTCCGGTGTGCTGGTGCGCATTCCGGCGCTGCGTGATTACGCCGAGGACGTGCCCGATCTGCTGCGCTTCTACGTCGAGCGCATCGCCGACTCGGAAAAGCTGCCACTGCGCCGCTTCTCGGTGGCCGCGCAGAACAGGCTGCGCAATTACCCCTGGCCGGGCAACCTGCGCGAACTGCGCAGCCTGGTGCGCCGTATGCTGGCACGCGGTGGCCCGGAGGAAATTCCGCTCGAGGAAATTGAGCAGGAACTCTCGGCGCAAACGCCGCCGAATGAGCCGCTCGTCAAGCAGGATCTGCTGGCGCTGCCCTTGCGTGAGGCGCGCGAGCAGTTCG
>CAYWDZ010000105.1:0-10254 GCA_964456255.1 uncultured Steroidobacteraceae bacterium
CGGACCGCCTGGGCATCCGCTATCTGCAGGTGGACAACAAGGGGCTGGCCTACTTCGGCGCGGCTTATCTGGTGGGCAACACCCTGACCACCCGGATGCCGTGTCCGGAAGATCCCGTCGAGTGCGTGCGGACCACCCGGGTAACCGCCCATGTCGACGGCAAGATGGTCGAAATCGAAGTCGAGATCGAGAAGGAGCTGGAGAGAAAGGCCCGCCAGCGATTCGTGCTGCAACGGCTCGATGCAGTACCGGAAGGCGCTATATCCGGCGGTGGGCAATGAAAGGCCTCGTCGTCGGTGCGGTGGCCACGTGCGTCATTGCAGTCATGCTGGCGCCTGCACTTGCTCATGCCGATCCGCGCGGCATTGCCGGGCCGCCCGAACCCCTGACTCCCGAGACCATCGAAGCGCGGCGCGTGAAACTGGGCGAAGACATGGCGGCCTGGCTGCCGCGGCTGGTGGGGCGCTTCTCGGTGGAGGGCGTCGCGGATTTCAACGGCGGCAGCGGTCCGCAGGCCGTGGGCGGTGCGCCAGCGACCGACTCCGGCAGCCTTGAGGGCGGTGAAGTCTCCGCAGCCACCGATGAAGGCAACCCGATCGATCCGCTCAAGGTCAAGGGCGCGGGGGGCAGGGCGGATTGCGTGGCCATCGGCAAGGGCCCCGGCGTGCACTGCGTGATCAACGTGACCTGGGTTCCCGAATGGACGCCTCAGGGTGAGCCGGTGGATGGTGGCGAGCCATTTCTTGCGCCGGCCATGAAGCTGTTCGGACTTGATCCCAACACGCCATTGATCGTGCAGTTGCAGCTGGATACGGACGGCGTTGCCGAATTGGAATCCACGACGCTCAAGGGCAGTACGGTGAAATGGATCTACGAGACCCGCTGCGAGAGCGATACCCACGCGGACGCGCGCTGCCGCCGCATCACCCGGTTCTATGCCCCGGTGGGCGGCAGCCGGGTGCAGCTGGCCATCGAATTCGAGAAGTGGAGCCAGGAGAGGGCCGACTGGATTCCGACGTCGAACTTCATGCTGGACCTGCGGCGAGAGACCGAACTTCACGGGACATAAGCCGTGAGACGTGCTTGGCAGATTGCGGGCCCCGTCACGACAAAGGTCAAATCGCCGTTGAATAATCGGCCGATGTCCAGCGCCAACGTTGTTCCCTTCCCTGCCCGCAACCATTTCGAGACCGCCCCGCGGGATGCGCGGGTACTGCAGGCCTTCAGGATTGCGCTGACACGTTGCCCACCCAAGCCCCTGGGTCTGACTGCCTGCGTAGCCTGGCTGCAGCAGCCACCCGCCCAGCTTTGCAATCACCGGATCGCGCTGCGCGCGCTGCAATCCCTGCGCGACAGCCTGTTCGTTGCCGGCGACCGCGAGGCGGAAGCCGCGCTGCTGTGGCGCGAAGCGCTGGCCACCGCCTGCTTCGCCCGATTGCTTGCGGGCGAGACCGGCCTCGATGCGCCGTTGCTGACGGGTGTCGGGCTGCTGCACCGGGTCGGCGAACTCGCCGCACTGCGCGCGCTGGCCCACGCCGAGCGCGAAACCGGCCAGCGCCTGATCGGACCGGTGATGCGGGAAATCTTTGCCGCCGATGATGGGGAACTGGCCTCGCGGGTCACGCGCAGCTGGGGCCTGCCGGGTGAAATGCGCCTGGCCATCATCCGCTGGCGCGAAGAGCAGGAGAGCCTGCGCCGTCCCGAATGCGTGACGCTTCTGATGCTGGCACAGGCGCTGGCCACCGAGCTGGTGCACGCGGCAACCTGTGCGCCTGGCCTGGTCGAAGCGGCCTGTGAAACCCTGAAGCTGTCGCCACGACTGATCGGCCAGGCGCGTGCCCAGGCCAGCGGCATTACCGCATTGCTGGAAGAGCTGGCGCCGCTGCCTGCGGAAATCTAGCTGGCGTGGCCCGCTGCGCTGGCGCGGCGCTCGAGCTGGTTCCCCGGGTCGAGCGCAATACTGACTTGCAACAGCGTGCCCCCTGCAGGTCGGCGCCGCACACGCAAAGTGCCGCCGCACACGCCCAACCGTGCTGACGAGGCGAACAAGCCCAGCGCACCCTGGCGGGCAAGATCCGCACTGCGGATGCCGTCGCCGTCATCGCTGATTTCCAGCAACACTCTGCTTGACGTGCATTGCATGCTGACGCCCAGGCGCTGCGCGTGGGCATGCCTGGCCACATTGTCGATGCCGGCGCGGGCTGCCTGATAGAGGGCATCGAGTGCCGCATCCGTCAGCGGCAGGGGCTCTGCCGGCAGTGACAAGGTCAGTTCCAGTCCGGCAGAGGCCGCGGTCTCGCGCGCATGCCGTTCCAGTGCCCCGCAGAATCCCAGCTCCGGCACGCCAGGTGGCTGCAGGTCGAAGATCATCGCGCGCAGCGTGTCGAGCCAGGCATTGGCGGTTTCCAGCATGGTGTCGACCTGGGCCTGCTGCGAGGCAGCCAGCGTCGGGTTCGATGCCAGCGCTGTGATGTGCTGCAGCAGGGCCCTGGCTTTCGGAATCATCTCCGCTTGCAGGCGTGTGACCAGCGTGCTGCGCTCCAGCGCGCACAGGCTCTCCTGGCGCAGGATCATCGCGGCCAGCCGTTCGGAATCCAGAGTGATCAGGCCATCGGCATCGTGCGCGACGGGCAGCAGTATTCCGGACAGGGCGAAGCGGTTCTGATCCAGCGCGCTGGAATGCGAGCGACCCAGGCAGCGCAGCAGCTTGCTGCGTTTGCCCGCGGAGTCGAGCGCGAACTCGAGTTCGAACTGGTTGCGCACCGACAGCGCGCGCGCGAATGCATTGGACAGTCGCTCACGATCATCAGCGTGCACCAGCGCAAGCAGTGCATCGAAGTTCGGCTGTGCATCGGCGGGCAGTCCCAGAAGCGTCAGCGCATGCGCCGAGCAATGCAACTCGCCGGTGTTGGGTTCCAGTGTCCAGGTGCCACAGCCAAAGTGGGTGGCTGCGAGTTGCAGCTGGCTCTCACGGGCTTCCATCCGTGATTCCAGCAGCCGCCTGCGTATGGCCGAGTCGGGCATGGCATTCCTACCCTGGATCGCCGAGGCAGGCCGGAGAATAGGACAATAGTCAGTCCGTGTGGGAGTTCCTTGCCCTGCAGAACGTCGAGCCCGTCACAACTACGGCGGGTTCGCCGCGCCTGGTCGGGCTATCTGCCCCTTGCGCGCGCCCTCTTCCAGCGCTGCCTCGGCAGCACGCACCGCAGCATCGAGGCTCTTCGCCGGTGCGGCAGCTGGGGATGCGGCGGCCGGAGGCGCAGCGGCTGCTGGCGCAGCGGCCGGAGGCGCAGCGGCCGGTGTCGGCGCCTCCTGGGGAGCCGACTCGATGGCCTTGCGCGCCGCGTCCACATCGGGGGCATCGGTGGACAGCGCATTGGCCTCGGCACTCTTCGTCATCACGATGATGCTGATGCGCCGATTGATCGGGTTGAAGGGATTGTCCTGGTCGAACAGCACCGACGATGCCAGGCCCACCACGCGCGCGATCTTGTCCGGCTGCAGCCCACCGGCCAGCAGCGAGCGGCGCGCGGCATTGGCGCGGTCGGCGGAGAGTTCCCAGTTGGTGTAACCACGCGCGCCGGAGTAGGGCTTGGCATCGGTGTGACCGCTGAGGCTGATGCGGTTGGGCACCGTGTTCAGGTACTGCGGCAGCTCGCGCAGGATCTGCACGGTGTAGTCCTTCAGTTCGGTGCCGCCCAGGCTGAACATGGGGCGATTCTGCTTGTCGACGATCTGGATGCGCAGGCCCTCGGGCGTGATGTCCAGCAGCAGCTGGTCCTTGAACGGCTGCAGTGCCGTACTCTTGTCGATGGCCTCGCGCAGTTCCTGCATCAGTGAATCCAGCTGACGCTTCTCGGCCTCGTTGGCGATGCGCTTGGCCAGGTCTTCGGGCACTTCGTTCGTGTTCGGCATGCCGAGACCGTTGTCTTCCTGCGGCGCGGACTTGGGGGCATCCAGCCCGCCTCCGAGATCGATCGGGCTGGTGCTTGCACCACCGGGGCCCGCCTGACCCGGCGCAGCCTTGACGCTGTGGCCTTCCTCCATGCTCGGGTTCTTGAAGTACTCGAACATCGCGGCCCGCTGCTCCTTGGAGACCGAGGCCACCAGCCACATCACCATGAAGAAGGCCATCATCGCGGTGACGAAATCGGCGTAAGCCACCTTCCAGGCACCGCCATGGTGGCCACCACCACCGCCGCGCTTGCGCTTGACGACGATGATCGGGCGCGTCTTGTCAACGGCCACGGCGCGGTACCTCTCAGCCTGCGGCCGGCTTCTTGCCGCGCAGTTCCTGCTCCAGGTCCTTGAAGTTCGGCCTCACATCCGAGAACAGCAGCTTGCGTGCGAATTCCACCGCCACCGGAGGCGGATAGCCGCGCACACTCGATACGAGAGCCATCTTGACCACTTCGAAGGCCTTGGATTCGTCGTGCGCGCGATGTTCCATCGCCGCCGCAATCGGTCCGACGAAGCCATAGGCCACGAGGATGCCGAGGAAAGTGCCCACCAGCGCCGCGCCCACCTTGTGGCCGATCTCGGTGGTGCTGGCGCCATCGATGGCGGCCATGGTTGCGACGATGCCCAGCACCGCGGCCACGATGCCGAAGCCGGGCAGGGCGTCGGCCACCTTCTGCACGGCATGCGCGGGCTCCGAGGCTTCCTTGTGGTGGGTTTCCAGCTCGTATTCGAGCAGGCTCTCCAGTTCATGCGGATCGAGGTTGCCGCCGGAGATCAGGCGCAGGCAGTCGGTGATGAACTCCATCATGTGATGGTCATTCAGCACCGTCGGGTACTTCTTGAAGATGTCGCTCTTGGCGGGCTCCTCGACATGCCGCTCCAGCGCCAGCACCCCGTCCTTGCGGGCCATCACCAGGATGTCGTAGACACACTTGAGCAGCTTGATGTAATCGTCCTTGCCGTAGCGCGGACCGCCGAACAGGGCGATCGCACCCTTGAACGAGGCCTTCACCACCTTCATCGGATTGCTGATCAGGAAGGCGCCGAGGGCGCCACCGCAGATCACCAGAACTTCAAACGGGTGCCAGAGCAGCAGGATGCTGCTGCCACCGGCGAGAAACCCGCCCAGCACGCATCCCAAGACAACCAGCGTTCCAATGATGGCAAACAAATTCCCGACCTCTGGGGCTGCGCATGCCCCATGGCTAGGTTATCGGCAGCAGGGCCTTGAGCCTTAGGGATTACGTCACGATTGGAGCGGCATCCGCCAGGGGATGCGGGCGCACATCAGGCGCTGGTTGAAAGCATTCTGCCGGCTGAGTACGCCGGTGCGCGTACCGAAGTGCGCGACTGGTAGGTGCCGGCGTCGGGCTTGCCGGCGATCGCGCCCAGCGTGCCGCCGACCTGGTTCAGCCGTGCCGCGACCAGCGCGCCATTGCGTTCATTCTGTTCGCGGCAGCGGCGCGCATGCGTGGCGCAATGCGCCTGCGCTTCGGCCAGGCTGCCCGCGGGGTCGCACCAGGCCAGCAGCGCCGCAAAGCCTTTCTCGTCCGGCTGCAGACTGCGCGCACGGCACAGGCTGATGCGCTCGTCATGCACACGCAGCAGTCGCGCGACGGATTGCTGCCGGGCGGTGCCGGCCTTGTCCAGGCCCTCGATGTCATTGGCCGCGAGCAGTGCGTACTCCTGCTGCAGCTGTTCTTCGAGCAGTTTCAGCAACGCGGTTTCATCGGCGAGATGACGGGCGTACCGTTCCCGACAGTCTTTGGGGTCGAGCGGCACGGACTAGCGCAACGGATTCTTGTCGAAGGGATGGGCGCGCTGCAGGTCGCCTTCCAGGCGCAGCAACCGGTCGGCGATGCGCTGTGGATCGACCTGATACGAGCCAGACTGCAGGCGCTCCTTCACGGCGGCCACCCGGCCTTCGTCCACGGCAGGCAGCGCACGCACTGCCTGCTCGATCGCGGCGAGGCTGCGGGCGGCACCGGTCAGGTGCACGTCCGTATCGGAAGCACCCGGCAGGCCTGCCGCCTGGTCGGTGTTCCCGTTGCGCCATTTGACGGCGGAGGCGGGCGCAATCCTTGCGGTTTTGGCCTCCACACCGTTGATCCTGTTGGGCACGCTGTCTCCGGATACTTTCATTCCAGTCCCTTCGTGAGTGGTAACGGCAGCAGCGGCCGGAACTTGAGAGTTACGGCACGATAATTCGCCCGGTCGGGCAATTCCGTGGAATATGTCGCATCTGTGCGCATCACAGGCTCACCCTGACGCGATCGCGGGTTTCCACCTGTCCTTCCACGATGCGGTGCGAGTCCAGGTTCAGCACCCTGACCCGCCCCGATGCCGTGGCATCGGCGATGGCTTCGCCCTGGGCGCGCACCTCGAGCCCCGCAATCTCGGCCACCAGCATGACCCGCTGGCCGCGCTTTACCAGGATGTCGGCGGCCAGGATGTTGACGTCCAGCGCCGTGCCGGGGGCCGCGGCCACTTTCAGGTGCCGGTTGGCCAGTTCCGCCGGGTCTCTTATATAGGTGTCGGCCAGGCCCGGAACCCGCAGCCTGCGGATCTCCACATCATCGGGGCCAGGCTTGCTGTCGCGGGCCGCTGCCTGCCGCAGCACCAGTACAGGCAATTCCGTCTCGACCGTGACCGGCACGAACACCCGCCAGCGCGGTGACCCGCAGCTGACTGCTACGGTGACCCGTGCGGCCATGCGGGCCGTGGCCGGCAGCGCTGCCTGCAAGGCTTCATCGCAGGCGGGCAGGCGCAAGCGCGAATCCAGCTGGCCGGCCGTGGCATGCATGACGATGTCATCGCCCGGCGAACCCAGCTGCCGGATGACGAAGTCCTGCGCCGCTGCCCGCACGCTTGCGGCTGACTGCATCTCTCCGGCACCTGCGAGCAGCGGCGAGAGCAGCGTCAAGATCAGGACGCTTCGGGCGTGTATTGGCTTCATGCGTTGACTTCAGCAAGTCGCGTGCCATCGCCCGATTCAAGTTTCCGGCAGTGCGGCCGTTATCTGATTGGAGGCGCGGCAATCCCCGCGGATTGTTTGTCGCCGCCGGCGGCAACACCTTGCCGCCGTGCCGTGAACACGGTCACGCGCCGCGCACGCCGCAACCCCGCTGCAGCCCCGATCCGGCAGATCCAGCCCATGTGGCACGCCGATTGCTCCTTGTCCCCGCAGGACAGGTTTTTGACGGAGCTTCCGTGGCCATCAATCTCGATTCGTATCTGGGCGTGCACGCGCAAGCTCTCGGATTGCGCGAACAGCGCACCGAGCTGCTGGCGCGCAATCTGGCCAATGCCGATACACCGGGGTACAAGGCGCGCGATCTGGACTTCCGCGCGGCGCTGGCCAGCGCGGAAGGGTCGGCCGCGGCCGGCAGCCTGCGCGCCACGCAGCGCGGGCACATCGGTGTGAACGATGCCGCGCAGGCGCCGGGCAGTACCGAATCCTTCCTGAAGTACCGCACGCCGCTGGCGCCTTCGCTCGACGGCAACACCGTCGATGCACAGCTCGAACAGGCGGCCTTCGCCGACAACGCAGTGCGCTACCAGGCCACGCTTTCCTTCCTGACTTCCAAGTTCCGGTCGCTGATGACCGCGATAACCGGCGAGTAGGCCGGCGAGCAAGGAGCACACCATGTCCTCATTCAAGATCTTCGATATCGCGGGCTCCGGCATGGCCGCGCAGTCCGTGCGACTGAACACCGTGGCCAGCAACCTGGCCAATGCCGAGAGCGTCAGCGGTACCGCCGAGGGCGCGTACAGGGCGCGGCATCCCGTATTCGAGGCGGTGAAGGCCGCCATGCAGAGCGGCAATGGTGTGGATCCGGGCGCGGCCGTGAAGGTGCTGGGCATCGTCGAGGACAACACTGCCCCCGAAATGCGCTACCAGCCGGGCAACCCGCTGGCCAATGCCGAGGGCTACGTGTTCGCGCCCAACGTGAACGTGGTCGAGGAGATGGTCGACATGATCAGCGCCTCGCGCTCCTACCAGAACAACGTCGAAGTCATGAACACGTCGAAGGAGCTCCTGCTCGCGACGCTCAGGCTCGGCCAGTAAACCCATCACGGAGGCGCAGGGAAATCATGCCAGTGGACCTGATCGGCGGAATCACCGGAGCGACATCCGGCACGAACGCCACGCAGAAGAAGGACGAACTGGGCCAGGACGCATTCCTGAAGCTCATGATCGCGCAGCTGAAGAACCAGGATCCGACCAAGCCGGCCGATCCCACCGAGTTTCTCGGGCAGCTGGCGCAGTTCAGCACGGTGAGCGGCATCCAGAACATGCGCGATTCCATCAGCAGCCTGTCGGACGCGCTGCGCGGCTCGCAGGTACTGGGCGGCACCGCGCTGGTCGGGCACGCAGTGCTGGCCGTGGGCGATACCGCGGTGCTGGACGACATCAATGGCGTGTACGGCACCACCACCATGCCGGTCGGAGCCAGCGAGGCCAGCATTCTTGTCACGGATGCCAGCGGCCAGCAGATTGCGCGCGTGCCCCTGTCGACGCAGCAGGGCGCAACGGAATTCACCTGGGATGGCACCAATGGCCTGGGCGAGCGTGTACCACCGGGAACGTACAAATTGACCGCGATCGCCAATGTGGGCGGCACCTCCCAGCAGCTGGAAACCCAGATCGCCAGCTTCGTCAACAGCGTGAGCATCGATCCGACGAGCTATCTGCTCACGCTCAACACCGAAATCGGACCCATCGCACTTTCCGCCGTGCGGCAAGTGATCTAAGGAGAAACGACCATGCCTTTTCGTCTTGCACTCTCCGGCCTGAATGCGGCCACCACTGACCTGACCGTCACGGCGAACAACATCGCCAACGTGGGCACCACCGGCTTCAAGGAGTCGCGCACCGAATTCGCGGAGTTGTTCGCGGTATCGCCGCAGGGCGTGGCCTCCACGGCCACCGGCAACGGCGTGCAGGTGTCGGCGGTGAGCCAGCAGTTCTCGCAGGGCAACATCGACAGCACGGGCAGCAGCCTTGACCTGGCATTGAGCGGCGAGGGCTTCTTCACGCTGAGCGATGGCGGCGGCCTGCTCTATACGCGCGCCGGTGCCTTCCAGACCGACCGCGATGGCTATGTGATCACCGCGGCGAACCAGCGCCTGCAGGTGTATCCGCCTTCCGCGTCCGGTGGCTTCAATACCGGATCGCTGACCGATCTGCGCCTGCTGGCGGGCACGAGCGCCCCGAATGCCTCGAGCAACCTGGAGCTGGTGCTGAACCTGCCGGCGGATGCGCCGGTGCCGACCACGATGCCCTTCGATCCAGCCGATACCCGCACCTACAATCGCGCGACTTCGCTGACGCTCTACGATTCACTGGGCGCCGCGCATACGGGCACGGTGTACTTCCAGAGGACCGCGGCCGGGCAGTGGAACAGCTACCTCTTCGTGGATGGCACGGCCGTCGGCACCCTGGGCGCCGCCCAGCCCGGCGTGGCCACCGGTGACGTGGATGCCACCACGCTGACCTATCCGTCGAACTATGCGCTCACCGTCAACGGCAATGCCGTCGCGACCGGCGCGGCGAACCCGGCCGCGCTGGTGGCCTCCATCCAGGCCGCGGCGGACGCGGCGAGTGTGGCCGCCGGCGGGGCGGCCGGCGACTGCGTGGTCTCGCTCAATGGCAGCAACCAGATCGTGTTCACCAACAGCGGTGCCGTGCAGTTGAACCTGGCCGGCGCCGACGTCGCCAGCGTCTTCGGCCAGTTGCGCTCCGTGAGTCCGCAGGTTCCGGCCGGTGCGCCGCAGCCGTTTCCCCTGACTTTCGACAACCTGGGGCAACTGGTGCTGCCGGGCAGCGGGCAGATCGCCTTCCCCGCATACACCCCGACGACCGGGGCAGCGGCCATGAACCTGACGCTGGATTTCAGCGGCGCGACCCAGTACGGCAGCACCTTCGGCGTGACCTCCATCACCCAGGACGGCTACACCACCGGCGAGCTGATCGGCATGAGCATCGACACGGGCGGGATCGTGGAGGCGCGCTTCACCAATGGCCGGTCGCTGGTGCTGGGCCAGGTGGCGCTGGCGAACTTCGCCAACCCCAACGGACTGCAGCAGCTCTCGGGCACGAACTGGTCGCAGACCTTCAGTTCCGGCGATCCGCTGCGCGGCCAGGCCGGCACCACCGGATTCGGTCTGATCCAGTCGGGCGCGCTGGAAGCCTCGAACGTCGACATCACCGCGCAGCTGGTGAACATGATCACCGCGCAGCGCAACTTCCAGGCCAACGCGCAGATGATCCAGACCGCTGATTCGATCACC
>CAYWDZ010000106.1:0-10235 GCA_964456255.1 uncultured Steroidobacteraceae bacterium
GGATCTGCCTTACCGCGTGGTGGCGCTGTGTGCCGGAGACATCGGCTTCGGCAGCAGCAAGACCTATGACATCGAAGTCTGGTTACCCGGCCAGCAGCGCTACCGGGAGATTTCCTCGTGCAGCAACTTCACCGACTTCCAGGCGCGGCGCATGCAGGCGCGCTGGCGCAATCCGGTTACCGGCAAGCCCGAGCCGGTGCACACATTGAACGGTTCAGGTGTGGCGGTGGGTCGCGCGCTGGTGGCGGTGCTGGAGAACGGCCAGCAGGAGGACGGATCGATCGCGGTTCCGGCTGCGCTGCAGCCGTACTTTGGCGCCGAACGCATCAGCGCCTGACTTACCCGGCGCTGCCGGTGACCAGATGCACTCGCTCTGGCAGACCGGCAATGATCGAATCGACGGTCTCCTCGTTCACTCCCAGGCTGCGCAGCATCAGCTCGCGCGCCGAGCGGCCGGGGCGCGGCTCCAGCGGATGGGTGAAGCCGGCCTGCAGCGCCAGCTGCACGCCGAGGTGAACCAGCAGTGCCAGGTCGCGAATTTCCGCGGGCGCCCGGGCGGGCGCATCGTGGTGCACCACGGCTGACACGATCACCTCCGGCAGTTGCCATTCGTGCAGGATGACCTGCGCGCACTGCGCATGGCCAACCTGCACCAGCTCTTCTTCCAGCGCGGTGGGCGATGCCTCCTCATCCGCTGCCAGTGCTGCCACCAGCCGGGCCACTCCCGGTGAATCAAGTCGCTCCTGCACCGGCACTCCGAAGTCATGCAGCAGTGCGGCCATGAACAGTTCGGGAGGTGCACTGCGGCGGCTCTGGCGCCCGAGCGCTTCGGCCGCGAAGGCGCTGGCGACACAGTGCAGGGTCAGTGCGCGCGGATCGATGGCTGCGCCCGGCAGCCGCCTGGGGCTGCCGCGATCCAGGCAAGCCGCGGCGGCAATCGTGCGTACCGCATCCAGGCCCATCAGCAGCAGGGCGCGGTCCAGCGACCCCACCTCGCGCGGGCTGCCGTAGAAGGCCGAATTCGCAACCTTCAGTACGCGCGCCGCAATGCCGGGGTCGCGCTCGATCACGTCGGCAATCTGCCGGGCCCCCAGACTTGCGTCACAGAGTGTGGCCAGGATCTGGTGCGCGGCGTGGCGGGTGGCACCAATGACACCCAGGGAACGGGCCGCCTGGATGATGTCGTCGTCCGTGATGCTCATGCGGGCGAGAAACGTATCACACATTCATCCGGTGGGGCTTCAATGCGGGTCCCGCGGGCCGATACCACGGCGATGTCTCAGATTGTCTCCGCGCCCCGGCTGGAAGTACGCGAACGTCCGCGTCAGCGGTGGCGCGCGCCCATCGGGATCCTGCTCCTGTTGGTGGCGGCGAATGGCCTGGTCGGGCTGGTACTGGTGGTCAGCGGCGGCGACATCCCTCCAGGGGATATTCGTATCGCCGGCGCAGTCGCCCTGGCCTCGATGCTGGCAGCGTTGCTCTTTCACCGCGCGCGGGTCGGCGAGCTGCAGGAGCGGCTGGACCATGCGCTTGACCGCGATGGACTCACGGGCCTGGTGAATCGCAGGCTGTTCAAGGAGCAGCTGACCGAAGCGATCGAGCGCGTGGGCAGCCGCAGACAGAAGGTGTTTGCCGTACTCCTGCTCGATTTCGACCGATTCAAGGTCGTCAATGACGCCATGGGCCACCAGGCAGGCGACGAATTGCTGGTGCGCATGTCGGCCCGGCTCGGCGAGGCGCTGCGTGTTCATGCGGCCGGTTCGCGCGTGGGCAACCAGATCGCCCGCTTCGGCGGCGATGAGTTCCTGATGCTGCTCAATGACCTTGAGCAGGTCGAGGATGCGCAGCTCATTGCCGACGCGCTGCTGCGGGAACAACTGCAGCCGTTCAATGTTGGTGGCCGCGAGGTGAGCCTGCGGGCGAGCATCGGCATCGTGTCGAGCGAGCGGGGTGAGCACGACGCCGGCACGGTGCTGCGCAATGCCGATCTGGCCATGCATGAGGCCAAGCGTGCCGGTCGCAACTGCGCGGTGCTGTTCCATGACGGCATGCACGCACAACTGGAGCGCAAGCTGGTGATTGAAACGGGCCTGCGTCAGGCCCTTGAAGCCGGCCAGCTCTCGCTGGTCTACCAGCCCATCGTGGATCTGGATACCGGCCAGCGCAGCTCGGTCGAAGCGCTGGTGCGCTGGACCCATCCGGAGCTCGGTCCGGTCTCGCCGGCGGAATTCGTGCCGGTCGCCGAGGAGTGCGGCCTGATCTTCCAGCTCGGCGAGTGGGTGATGCGGGAGAGCTGCGCCGCGCTCGCGCGCTGGCAGAAGCGGGATCCGGCACATGCGCCGAGTGTGGTCAGCGTCAATGTGTCCAGGGCCGAACTGGCACGCGGGCCGGCTTTGCTGCGGGTCGTGCGCGAAACGCTCGCATCCGCCGGCTTGCCCGCGCACAGCCTGCAACTGGAAGTCACCGAGCGCGAGGTCATGCGTGATCCGGCGGCGTCGCTGTCACTGATGCACGAGCTGCGCGGCATTGGCGTGCGCCTGGCGATGGATGACTTCGGCACCGGCACTTCGTCGCTGGGGTGTCTGAGCGAGTACCCATTCGACGTGATCAAGATCGACCGTTCGTTTATCAACGGTCTGTCCGCCGGGCCGGATCGGCTGGCCGTGCTGCATGCCACGATCACGCTGGTGGAGAACCTCGGCAAGAGCAGCGTCGGGGAAGGGGTGGAGACCGCCGAGCAGCTGGCAACCCTGCAGTCCCTGGGTTGCCACTATGCACAGGGCTACTACCTGGGCATGCCGATGGCCGAAGCCGAAGTGGTCGAGGCCGACCGGACACTCACCGTGCCGCGCCTGCAGATGCTGGCCTGAGTCAGGGCAGCTTCACTCCGGCCTTGTTGGCCAGTGATTCCAGGCGGTCCAGCCACATCTCCTCGTTGCACTCGTAGGGCATCAGGTGGCCATTGGGTACCTCGGCCCAGCGTCGCGTCAGGACCACCGGCGCGGTGTAGAACTTCGGGTCGGACATCGTGAGCTCGACCGTGAGGATGCGTCGCCCGCGGCTGTCGGCGCCTTCGAGCTTGTAGCGCTCCACGATGGTTGCCTCGTCGGAATGCGGTGTGGTGCGCTGGTCGAGCTGTTCGACGAGGTTGTTGGTCTCCACCACGAGCACGTCACCTTCCCAGTGGCCGCTGGAATAACCATTGCGGCCTGGCACCCGGTCCGCTTCGGGAATATTGCGATCGCCGAGGTACACGCGCCGGGTCTCGCCGTGGAGCTCGTAGATGATGGTGATCTGTTCGGGTCTCTGGATGATCTCCATGGGATATCCGCCGGCACCGAGTATTGCCGCCGGCATGCCGGCCCCGAGGCACACGCCACCGGGCGTGTCGCCGGTCGGGCCGACGAGGGCATTGAAGGCGTCGTGGCGCTGCCTCACTTCAGGCCGCAGCGGAAAGCTTTGGTTCGCGGCGGCCCCGGCGCCACGGGGGCCGGAGGCATCGGCACCGCTCCACACGCCGGTCAGGTCCGGCGGTGATGCGGCGAACGCTGCGAGCGGCAGTGCAATCAGCGACGCAACGAGCCAGGTCATTGCCGTCGGTATGGCGTGGCGACGGGACATGAGGCCTCCGGTCAGGACGTGATGGGATGTAATGTTGATGGCATTGATCATGAGCGGCCCAGCAATTCCTGCAGGTCCTCGCGCGCCGCGGCAAGCGCTTGCGCATGAGGGACCTGCAGCCTGTCGCTGCCATTGACGATGATGGCAAAGGCCATCAGCCCGCCGTTCTTCTTGCGCAGGTAACCGGCAATGCCATTGACCGAGACGGGCTCGGTCAGTGAGCCCGTCTTCAGCGCGACGCGATCCAGCCAGTCGGCATTGCCTTCATTCAGGTAGTCGAATGCCGCATCGCGCGGCACGACCAGCGAGCCGTAGAAGGCTGGAAAATGGCGCGGATCCCGGAACTCGCGTTGCAGCACCTCCACCAGATCCTGCGCCGACAACCGGTTGGATGTCGTGAGTCCGCTGCCGCTTTCCATCACGGCGCCAGCGGTGCTGGTCAATTCACCTGCTGCGGCGGCCAGAGAGGGCGGTGGTGTGCCGGTGCGCGCCAGCGAGATGCCCATGGTCAGGACGTCGGCGATGTAGTTGTTCGACCAGCGCATCATGCGGCCGATCTGTTCCTGCAGCAGCAGGCCGTCGACCCGCGCCAGCAGCAGCGGGCTGGCATCAGCACTGCTGGTCGTCTCGACGCTGCCGTCCACGAGGACGCCGGTCTGCAGCAGGATGGAACGCAGGATCTGGCCGGCGCCAGCGGCTGGATCAGACATCGCGCGGTGGATCATGCGCTCATCGCCAGGTGCGATGCTGCCACTGACGCTGATGCGGTCGCCATGCTCATCGGTGCTGCGCTCGACGCTCAACCCCGGGCCCGATGCTGCCACGCGCACGCTGCCGCTCAACGGGATCGGCAGTTCGCCACTGGCACACCCGCCCACTGTGGCGCGTGTCGCGCCAGCAGGCGCGCGCACGGTGATGCACCAGCTGCCGTAGTTGACTCCGATGGCGCTCGGCGCCGCGTTGTAGGCACGATTGCTGCGGCGCTGCCCATTGCAACGATCGATGGTGTCGCAGCCCAGTTCGCCGAATGGTGCGCGTTCCACCAGCACGCGCCCGGTGATGTGCCGCACCCCCTGCGCACGCAGCTGCGCGGCCAGGGCCCACAAAGTGGTTTCGTCGAGCGTGGCGTCGCCTTCGCTGCGCAGGACCACATCGCCCCTGAGCGTGCCGTCGGCCGGCGCGGACCTGGCACTCAGCGTGGTCGCGAAGGTCTTGTCGGGCGCCCAGGTGCCCAGCGCTGCAGCGGCCACCAGTATCTTGCTGAGTGAGGCCGGGGTCAGTCGCAGGCTGGGTGAGAGCTGCGCGACCGGCTGGTTGGTCTCCAGGTCCTGCACCAGCGCCGTCACGCGTGCGCCGCGGGCAGTGAGCCGGGCGAGACGTTCGAAATCGGCGGCGGTGGCGCTGGCCGCAGCCAGCAGCAGTACGCCGCTCAGCAGCAGCCGTTGATGCAGCTCCACTTGTTCTCCAGCTGCGCCCGGTAGAACTCGCGCGCACTCATCGGCGACTCCTGCGGGGCGCTGGTACGCATGTGCTCAAGGTATCTGTCGTAGGCATCGTCGCCCGTCACGCCACGCAGCAGCGACAGTCCCGAGGACAGGAACTGTCGCACCGATTTGTCTGCTGCAGTGGCCATCGCACTCAGTTGGCGGCCCGGGCACTCGCCACGTCAAGGCGCGTTGCCACATACGGCACTTCGGAGCTTGCCGGCACCGGCTTGCCTGCGACGTAGCGGTACGCGACCCGCAGCATCTCGAGGATGACCACCCACATCAGCACCAGGAACCCCACCGTGAGCCAGCCGTCCAGACGCTGATTGAAGATCAGCGTGGGGGCGACCGCCGCGCGATCAGGTGCCAGCGTACCCGCCGCCAGCTGCGCGGCCAGCTTGTCCGCCGCCGCGAAGAAGCCCAGATCACTGGTGAATATCTTCTGCCAGGCCGCGACCGTGGTGACGATGCTGATCCAGGCCAGCGGCACGGCAGTCACCCATGCGTAGCGCAGCTTGCCGCTCTTGATCAGCACGCCGGTGCAGACCGACAGCGCAATGGCGGCCAGCATCTGGTTGGCGATGCCGAACAGCGGCCACAGGATGTTGATGCCGCCATTCGGGTCGATGACACCCACATAGAGGAAGTAACCCCAGGCGGCGACCACCAGCGTGCTGGCAATCAGCACCGAGGGATACCAGGAAGTGCGGCCCAGCGGTGCGGAGACCTGCCCGAGCGCATCCTGCACCAGGAAGCGGCACGCGCGCGTGCCGGCATCCACTGTCGTCAGGATGAAGATCGCCTCGAACATGATGGCGAAGTGGTACCACACCGCCAGCAATCCCTTGCCGAAGGCGCTGCTGAATATGCTGGCCATGCCCACGGCAAGCGACGGGGCGCCGCCGGTGCGCGCGAACAGCGAGCTTTCGCCCACGTCCTGCGCCAGCTGCTGCATCTGTTCGACCGTGACCGGGAAGCCCCAGTCCGAAATGGTCTTGACGGCATCCGCCGCGGCGGCGCCCACCACGCCACCGCCACTGTTGATGGCGAAGTACACGCCGGGATCGAGCAACGTGGCCGCGATGACCGCCATGATGCCGACGAGGGATTCGACGGCCATGCTGCCGTAGCCGGCAAGGCGGATGTCGCCCTCGCTGGAAACCATCTTGGGCGTGGTGCCGCTCGATACCAGTGCATGGAAGCCCGAGAGGGCGCCGCATGCGATGGTGATGAACATGAACGGGAACACCTTGCCGGCGAACAGCGGCCCCGTGCCGTCGGTGAAGCGTGTGAGCGCCGGCATCTTGATCTCGGGATGGATGAGCATCACGGCCAGTACCAGCAGCACCACCACCGAGATCTTCAGAAAGGTGGAGATGTAGTCGCGCGGCGCCAGCAGCACCCACACCGGCAGGATGGCCGCGATCCAGCCATAGGCGATGACGAACCACACCAGGGTCACGCCATCCAGATCAAAGCGCGGACCCCAGGTCGCACTGTCGGCAACCGAGCCGCCGCCCACGACCGCGAGGGTGAGCAGGACCAGACCGATGATCGAGCCTTCGAGCACCTTGCCCGGCCGCCAGATGCGCATGTACAGGCCCACCAGCAGCGCGATCGGTATGGTCATGAACACCGTGAAAGTGGCCCAGGGGCTGTGCTGCATCGCCTTGACCACGACCAGGCCCAGCACGGCGATCACGATCACCACGATCATGAGTGTGCCGAGCATGGCGGCCGTGCCGCCCAGGGCGCCCAGTTCGTCGCGCGCCATCTGTCCCAGGCTCTTGCCGTTGCGGCGCGTCGAGATGAACAGCACGGTCATGTCCTGCACGCAGCCGCCGAGTACCGCGCCCACGATCAGCCACAGCGTGCCGGGCAGGTAGCCGAACTGCATGGCCAGGGTGGGGCCGACCAGCGGGCCGGCGCCGGCAATGGCGGCGAAATGGTGGCCGAACAGCACCCAGCGCTGGGTGGGTACGAAATCACGACCATTGTTCAGGCGTTCGGCGGGGGTGGCGCGGGTGCGGTCTGCCACATAGACGCGGGTTTCGATCCATTTGGCGTAGAAGCGGTACCCCAGCAGGTAGAAGCAGACCGATGCGGTGACGATCCACAGCGAATTGATGGGCTCGTCGCGCAGCAGCGCAATGCCGGCCAGCGCGCCGCCGCCGACGACAGCCAGCACGGCAGCAAGTAATTTTCCATACATCTTGTTCTTCTCCCCCGTCGGATAGCGCACGCCGGAGTGTCGCAGATTGTGGTTCGGCGGCGGAAGGGGTATTTATACGCGGCCGTCGCACATTCTTCAGGGGGTTCAAGGCGCATGGAACAACGGAACAACAATGGACCAAGGGCTCTGACGGTTGGTCACGTGGTCGCCGAGGTCATGAAGCGCGAGGGCGTGCAGTACCTGCTCACGTATCCCTTGAATCCCCTGACCGAAAGGTGCGCGGAAGTCGACATCCGCCCGATCGTGGTGCGCCAGGAGCGCATCGGCATCCACATGGCCGATGCCATCGGACGCCAGACTTCGGCCGACAAGGTCGGCGTATTCGCCTGCCAGGCAGGGCCGGGCATCGAGAATGCCTTCGGCGCCGTGGCGCAGTGCTGGTCGGAGGGTGTGCCGCTGGTGGTGTTCCCCAGCGGTGGCGGCTCATTCACCAAGCCGGATTTCAACGCGACCCTGAACTTCCAGCATGTCACCAAGCATGCCGAGATCGTCAGCAGTGCGCGGGACGTGGTCCCGGCGCTGAAGCGGGCGTTCAGCATTGCGCGCAATGGCCGTCCCGGTCCGGTGCTGATCGAGTTCACGGACGGTGCCGGCCTCGGTTCTGCAATGCAAGGCATCACCGAAGCCGCCCAGGTCAACTACACGCCGGCGCGCCGCATTCTCACGGCACCGAATCCGTCGGACGTGGATGCCGCGGCTGCCGCGCTCGTCGCGGCCAAGCGCCCGCTGATCTATGCCGGGCAGGGTGTGCACTACGGCAAGGCCTGGGCGGAACTGAAGGCCGTTGCCGAATTGCTGGAAGCGCCAGTTTGCTCGAGCCTCGAGGGCAAGAGCGCATTTCCCGAAACCCACCCGCTGGCTCTCGGGTCCGGTGGTCCGACCATGTGCAACGCGGTGAACATGCATGTGCGCGAGGCGGACGTGGTGTTTGGTGCCGGCGCGAGCTTTACCGCCACGGGCTTTGGCATCCGCTTTCCCACCGACGGCAAGGACTTCATCCACAACACCAACGAGCCCTACGACATCGACAAGAACATCCCGGCGAAGTATCCGCTGCTGGGGGATTCGAAGCTGGCGCTGGGCATGCTGCACGAGGCACTGAAGGATCGCCTGAAGAAGCCGCGCGGGCTGACCAGCCAGGTCGTCGCGCGCATCAAGGAGTACAACGACCCGTGGATGGCCGAGTGGATGCCGCGCCTGACCAGCGAGGAAAAGCCGCTGTCACCCTACCGTGTGATCTGGGACCTGATGCACATCGCCGACGTGGCCAACACCATCATCACGCACGATGCCGGCAGCCCGCGCGACGAACTCTCGCCATTCTGGAAGTCCACCACGCCGCTGTCGTACATGGGGTGGGGCAAGAGCACGCAGCTGGGCTACGGGCTGGGTCTGGCCATGGGCGCCAAGCTCGCGCATCCGGACAAGCTGTGCATCAACATGTGGGGGGACGCGGCCATCGGCATGACCGGCATGGATTTCGAAACCTGCGTGCGCGCGAAGATTCCCATCATGTCCATCCTGTTCAACAACTTCGGGATGCACATGGAAGATGACCAGATGGCCTACTCGCGCGCGAAATACGGCTCGACGGACATCTCCGGCAACTACTCCGAGTTCGCGAAGGCGCTCGGCGGCTACAGCGAGCGCATTACCGAGCCCACGCAGATTGCTCATGCGCTGGTCAACGGCATCGCCGCCACCAAGGAAGGCAAGCCGGTGCTGCTGGAGTTCATCACCACGCCGGACAAGGTCTACTCGCGGCCGTTGCCTGGCGGCTATCGCGGCGGCTCCGCCGCTTGACCTGCAGATAGCTGCGTCCGGCAGCTTCCCCGCGAATTTGTATTCGCGGGCGGGAACGGGTATTTATGCGCGGCTTTCAACTGCCGCGCAGGAAATCCGTCCATGAATGTCGCCCAAGTCACTGCAGAAATCCTCAAGCGCGAAGGCGTGGAGGTGCTGCTTACCTACCCCCTGAATCCGCTGACGGAATCTGCAGCCGAGGCGAACATCCGGCCCATCGTGGTGCGTCAGGAGCGCGTGGGTGTGCACATGGCCGACTGCCTGTCGCGCATGAGTTCGGGTGACAAGGTCGGCGTCTTCTGCTGCCAGCTCGGGCCCGGCATCGAGAATGCATTCGGCGCGGTGGCGCAGGCTTACAGCGAGGCGGTGCCGCTGGTGGTGATCCCGATGGGATACCCGCGCCTGAACCTGTTCACGAAGCCGAATTTCAACAGCGCGCTGAATTTCCAGCATGTCACCAAGCATGTGGAAACGCTCACCATCGTGGAGCAGCTGGTGCCGGCGCTGCGGCGCGCATTCTCGTTCGCGCGCAATGGTCGTCCGGGTCCGGTGATGCTGGAGATACCGCACGACATGTGGACCCTGGAAGTGCCGGGGCCCATCGATTACAAGCCGGCGAAGCGCGCACGCTATGCGCCGGATCCGGCGGCCATCGAGCAGGCGGCCGACACGCTGGTCAAGGCGAAGATGCCGTTGATCTATGCCGGGCAGGGCGTGCACTACGCGAAGGCCTGGGATGAACTGAAGGCCGTGGCCGAACTGCTGGAAGCCCCGGTCAGTACCAGCCTCGAAGGCAAGAGCGCCTTCAACGAAACGCATCCTCTGTCGCTGGGTGCCGGTGGCGTGGCCATGTCGCGCGCCCTGGCCGCGTACGTGGAGAAGTCCGACGTGGTGTTCGGTGCCGGCGCTTCGTTCACGGCCACCAGTTTCGGCATCAAGTTCCCGGTGAAAAACAAGCGCTTCATCCACAACACCACCGAACCGCTGGACATCGACAAGAACATCCCGGCCGACACCGCGCTGGTGGGTGATTCGAAGCTGGCACTGGGTATGTTGCACGAGGCGCTCAAGGACCGGCTGAAGAAGCCCCG
>CAYWDZ010000107.1:0-10202 GCA_964456255.1 uncultured Steroidobacteraceae bacterium
CTCGGCATCGCTGGTGCAAAGGCACGGGGTCAGCCCGCTGCTGGCGATTCCGGCCGTACTGGCAGTCGGCGCGCTGTTCGGGCTGCTGCATGGCGTGCTGATCCAGCACCTGCGCCTGCAGCCCTTCATCGTCACGCTGGCGGGCATGTTCCTGGCGCGGGGCCTGGCCTTCCTGATCGGCACCGAATCCATCAGCGTCGATCATCCCGTGTACCAGGAGCTGGCCGCGGCGCGCGTTCCACTCGGGTTCGGTTCCATCTCGATCGGCGCGGTCGTTGCCTGCGTGGTGGTGGTGCTGGGGATCTGGCTGGCGCATGCAACACCATTCGGCCGCTGCGTCTACGCAGTTGGTGGTGATGAAGCGGCAGCGCGCCTGATGGGACTGCGCGTGGACCGCACGGTGATTGGTGTCTATCTGCTCAGCGGTTTCTGCTCCGCGCTGGCTGGCGTGGTGATGACGCTGTACATGCTGTCCGGCTACAGCCTGCACGGCTCCGGGCTGGAGCTGGATGCCATCGCTGCCGTGGTGATCGGCGGCACGCTGCTGCGCGGCGGGATCGGCTATGTCTTCGGAACCTTCCTGGGCGTGATGATCCTGGGCATCATCCAGACCATGATTTCGTTCGATGGCACGCTGAGTTCGTGGTGGACGAAGATCGTGGCCGGCGCGCTGCTGCTGGCCTTCTGCCTCCTGCAGCGCTTCCTGGAAGTGCGCAGCCCGGCGCGCTAGCCGGCAAACAGGTTCGGCTTCAGGCCCGCGACCTCCACACGTGTGCGGAACAGTCCGCCCGCCAGCGGCTGGCTCGCCAGCTGTTCCGGCGACAGACCCACCGATGCGGTGGTGATGTACAGCGTTCGCAGATCGTCCCCGCCGAATGCCACCTTGGTGCACTGGGCGACCGGCAGTGCAAGCGTGCCCAGCAGCTTGCCCTGCGGCGAATAGCAGCGCACTCCCCAGCCGCCGAACATCGCGATCCACACATTGCCGGCCGCATCCACCACGGGACCATCCGGATAAACGCCCGGTTCGGTCACCCGCAGGAACTGGCGCTTGTTGGCCAGTTCACCTGCCGGACTGACATCGAAGGCGTAGACACATTGCGCGAAGGTATCGACGTGATACATCACGCGGCCATCCGGGCTCATGGCCGGGCCATTGGTAATCACGTACCCCGAATCCATGACCTGCAGACGTCCCTGCGAGAAGCGATACAAGGATCCGCTGGTTCTGCGTTCTTCATTGTCCATGGTGCCGAACCACAGGCGTCCGGCCCGATCGACGAAGCCATCGTTGAGCCGATTGGCGGGATGAGCGGCGTCGACCTCCATGATCGGGTCGAAGCGGCCGGACGAGGCATCAAAGCGGAACAATCCGGACTTCAATCCGCACATCATCCCGCCCCGGGCATCATCGAAGACGAATGCCGCAAATTGCGGCGTGATGAAACTGCGCCGCCTGCCCGTGCTCTCATCGAATGCATGGATGCGGTTGCCCTTGATATCGACGAACCACAGCACCCGATCGGCGGCCGACCACATGGGTCCTTCGCCCAGCACTGCGGCCACTGGCCACACACATTCCAACTCAGCGCTCATCGGCAGTCTTCCGGGGGAGACAGGGCCCCTCGCCGGCGCTAGCATAGCCCCACAATCATGGATGGGGGGATGCGGTCGTGAAGAACCACAAGGCATTTGTCACTCTGTTTACAGTCCTGCTGACCTGGGTCGGGTACCAGGCACACGCCGCGGACGCCATCAAGGAAGACTTCAAGCCCTCGGAGCTGAACCAGCCCGGCCAGGAATACCCGCAGGTCAACTCGCAGGGCTATGCGCGCTTTCGCATCACCGCGCCGGACGCCAAGGCTGTTTCAGTCAGCCTGGGCCTCGGCGGCAGCGGCGGCACCAGGCTCGAGAAGGGAGCTGATGGCGTGTGGACCGGCACCACCGCGGGGCCGCTCGACGAGGGCTTCCACTACTACCACCTCACCATCGATGGCGGCACGTTCAACGACCCGGGCACCAACAACTACTACGGCTCCATCCGCTGGGAAAGCGGCATCGAGATTCCGGCGCATGATCGTGACTTCTACGCGCTGAAGGACGTGCCGCATGGCAAGGTTCAGCAGGTGCTGTTCCCGTCGAAGAGCACCGGCACCGTTCGCCGCGCCTTCGTGTATACGCCGCCCGACTACGACAAGGGCAACAAGCGCTATCCCGTCCTGTATCTGCAGCATGGCTGGGGAGAAGACGAAACCGCCTGGAGCACGCAGGGCCATGCCAACCTGATCATGGACAACCTGCTGGCCGAGGGCAAAACGAAGCCCTTCATCATCGTGATGACCTACGGCATGACCAACGACGTGCGCATTGGCGGGCTCGGGAACTTCGACGTCAGCAAGTTCCAGACGGTTCTGGTGAAGGAACTGGTGCCCTACATCGATGCCAATTTCCGCACCAGGGCCAACCAGCCCAACCGCGCCATGGCCGGCCTGTCGATGGGCGGCATGGAGACGCGCTGGATCACGTTGAAGGAGCTCGACACCTTCTCGCATATCGGCCTGCTCAGCGGCGGCACGATTTCGCGGGAAGACGTCAACACCACGCCGAACTTCAAGAAGAAGGTGAAGCTGGTGTTCGTCAGCTACGGCAGCAAGGAACTTGCCGGCAATGGTGGCGGCAGGCGCGGAGGCGGTCCGGGCGGCCAGCCGCAAGCCAGTCCGCAGGAAATCACCGAGCAGATCAGGCAGGACGGCGTCAACGCCGTGTTCTACGTGTCACCCAATACCGCGCACGAGTTCCTGTCGTGGCGGCGCAGCCTCAAGGAAATGGCACCACTGCTGTTCAGGGACTGATTCGACAGACCGCGAAGCGGCGCGAGGGGGAAGGATGAACAAGCACGACAGGAAGACCGCTGGTCCCGCCTCGCCGGCCCGCCGTGCGGTGCTGGGCAACACGGCACTGGCCTTCGGCGGCCTGGCTCTCGGAGAGTTCAGTCCCTTCGCCAGCGCCGCGGAGGCTGGCAGCCTCGCCGCAGCCTGGAAGAAGGCGTTCCGGATCGGCGTGGCGGTCAGCAATCAGGCGCTTGCCGGACAGGCCGATGCGGAACTTGCGCTCGTTGCACGCGAGTTCAACTCGGTCACTGCTGAAAACGCGATGAAGTGGAGCGAGATCCAGCCCAGCGCCGACACCTGGCGCTGGGAGCGCGCCGACCGGCTGGTGGACTTCGCGCAGAAGAACCAGATCGATGTGCTGGGCCACAACCTGGTGTGGCATTCGCAGGTGCCGAACACCCTCTTCACCGATGCTGATCGCAAACCGGTCAGCCGCGAAGCGCTGCTGGGGAAGATGCAGGAGCACATCGAAACACTGGTCGGCCGTTACAAGGGCCGCGTGTGGGCGTGGGACGTGGTGAATGAAGCCATCGATGAAGGCCGCGGCTGGCGCAAGTCGCAGTGGCTGAACATCATCGGCGATGACTTCATGGAAAAGGCCTTCCGTTTCGCGCATGCGGTCGACCCGAAGGCCGAGCTGCTCTACAACGACTACAACATGCACAATCCGGAGAAGCGCGCCTTCCTGGTGAATGTGTTCAAGGACTATCTCGACCGCGGCGTGCCCATCACGGGCGTGGGGCTGCAGGGTCACGTAGGGCTCGACTACCCGAATCTGGAGGAGTGGGAGAAGAGCATCGCCACCTACGCCGAAATGGGCCTGGGCGTGCACATCACCGAGCTCGACGTGGACGTGCTGCCGCAAGCCCGGAACACCGGCGCCGACATCGCCAATCGCGAGCAGTACGCAGCCGACAATGATCCGTACAAGGCCGGCCTGCCCGATGAAATGCAGCAGAAGCTTGCCGACCGCTACGAGCAGTTGTTCCGCATCTTCCTGAAGTACCGCAAGAGCGTCGAGCGCGTCACCTTCTGGGGCCTGCACGACGGCATGTCATGGAAGAACAATTTCCCGGTGCGCGGCCGCACCAACTACCCGTTGCTGTTCGATCGGGCGATGAAGCCCAAACCGGCCTACGACCGGCTCATGAAACTGGCACGCAAGGAAGTCTGAGCAAACAACCATGGCGAAACAGAACCTGACGAAGCTGGAGAAGTTCGGCTTCGGGCTCGGCGACACGGCCAGCAACATCGTCTACCAGGCCGTGATCAACGTCCTGCTGTACTTCTATACCGACGTTTACGGCATTACAGCGGCGGCGGCCGGCACGCTGATGCTGGTCGTACGCATCTTCGATGCGGTGACCGATCCGATGATGGGCGCCATCGCCGATCGCACGCGCTCCAGGCACGGCCGCTATCGGCCGTGGATGCTGTGGGTAGCGGTCCCGTATGGTGCGCTGGCGGTGGCCGCGTTCTTCACGCCGGATGTCGATCTGGGCAACAAGCTGGTCTACGCCTACATCAGCTATGCGCTGCTGATGACGGCCTACACCGCCGTCAATGTGCCCTACTCGGCCCTCGGCGGCGTGATGACCGGCGACAGCGTGGAGCGCGGCAACCTGCAGACCTGGCGTTTCGCCATGGCCATGGTGGGCGGGTTCCTGGTGACCACCTCGGTCTTCCCGCTGGCCAAGCTGCTGGGCGGCGGCGAAACGCCGGAGGATCTGCAGCTCGGCTTCCCGTTCGCGATGGCCATCATGGCTGCCATCGGCGTGGTCTGCTTCCTGCTGTGTTTCAGATGGACGAAGGAATACATCCAGGCGGATCCGGTGCAGGCGCAGCGCAGCCCGCTGGCCGACGTGCGGGCCATGTTCAGCAATACGCAGTGGCTGATCATTGCGCTGGCCACGCTGATCATCATGACCCGCGGCGCCATGCAGAGCGGAACCAAGCCTTTCTTCGTCAAGTACTACCTGATCACCGACCACATGCCGGCGTGGCTGGCCTGGTTCATGGGCAGCACCTCCTCCAAGCTCTCCGCCTTCCTCGGCATGACCATGCTGGCGGGTGTGGCTGGCGCCATCACGGCCAACCAGCTTGGCGACCGGTGGTGCAAGGTGTCGGTGATGAAGCTGGCGCTGGTCGGAACCATCATCATGAACGTGACGCTGTTCCTGATTCCGCGCGATGCCGTGCTGGCGGCGCTGGTCCTGGTCATGTCGTCGAACTTCTTCCACATGATGTTTGTGCCCATGCTGTTCTCGACCGTGCCGGACACCGTGGACTACGGCCTCAAGACCGTAGGCAAGGGCGCCATGGCCATGTTCTGCGCCGGGCACCTGTTCGCGTTGAAGATGGGAAATGCCTTTGGTGGATTCTTCACCGGACATTTTCTTGGATGGTTTGGCTACCAGGCCAATGTCGAACAGAGCGAGCGGGCCCTGAGCGGCATCATGTACGCGTTCGCCGGCAGCTCCATCGTCGGCGCGATCCTGGTGGTGTTCTGCCTGCACTTCTACAAGCTCAAGCGCGGCTGGCAGGACCGGCTCACGACAACCTAGGTACACCATGCAGCGGATGATCCAGAACCCCATCCTGCCGGGGTTCAACCCCGACCCCTCCATCGTCCGCGTGGGCGATGACTACTACATCGCCACCTCCACCTTCGAGTGGTACCCGGGCGTGCAGATCCACCATTCGCGCGATCTGGTGAACTGGCGCTTGATCGCGCATCCGCTGGATCGCGTCGAACTGCTCGACATGCGCGGCAATCCGGATTCCTGCGGCATCTGGGCGCCCTGCCTCACTTACGCCGACGGCCTGTTCTGGCTGGTGTACACCGACGTGAAGCGCCACGAGGGCAGCTTCAAGGACACGCACAACTATGTGACGACCTGCGCGACCATCGATGGCCACTGGTCCGACCCGGTGTACCTGAACAGCAGCGGCTTCGACGCCTCGCTGTTCCACGACGATGACGGCCGCAAGTGGCTGGCCAACATGGAGTGGGACTACCGGCCCGGCAACCACGCCTTCCACGGCATCGTGCTGCAGGAATACGACCACCGGGCCGGCAAACTCATCGGCCCCGTGCGCAACATCTTCAAGGGCAGCGAGCTGCGGGTGACCGAGGGGCCGCACATCTACAGGCGCAATGGCTGGTATTACCTGCTGACCGCAGAAGGTGGCACGGGTTACGGCCATGCGGTGACCATGGCGCGCTCGCGCCAGATCGAAGGGCCCTACGAGCTGGACCCGATCAAGCACATCATCACCTCGCGTGAGGATCCGACCCTGCCGCTGCAGCGCGCCGGCCACGGCGACTGGGTGGAGACACAGAACGGCGAGATCTACATGGTGCACCTGTGCGGTCGGCCGCTTTCATTGCACTCCACGTCCGACCAGCAGCGCTGTCCGCTCGGCCGCGAGACAGCAATCCAGAAGGCGTACTGGACCGAGGACGGCTGGCTGCGGCTCGCCAATGGCAGCAACAAGCCCGACATGCA
The DNA here is from genome assembly GCA_964456255.1 of uncultured Steroidobacteraceae bacterium. Classification (GTDB taxonomy): domain Bacteria; phylum Pseudomonadota; class Gammaproteobacteria; order Steroidobacterales; family Steroidobacteraceae; genus ZC4RG30. The sequence goes on from CAYWDZ010000107.1 coordinate 6,401, forward strand.
GACGCCCGCACCGGACCTGTCGCTGCATCCCTGGCCGAAGCCGCCGGCGCGCACGACCTTCGACACCGACCAGCTGCCCATCGACTTCCAGTGGCTGCGCTATCCGTGGGACGAAGCGCTGTATTCGCTCAAGGCGCGGCCGGGGTTCCTCAGGTTGTTCGGCGCCGAGTCAATCGGTTCCTGGTTCCGCCAGTCGCTGATCGCGCGCCGCCAGCAGGCCTTCTGCTTCACGGCCACCACCAGGATCGAATTCGAACCCGATACCTTCCAGCAGGCCGCAGGGCTGATCTGCTACTACAGCACGCACAAGCTGCACTACCTGAACATCAGCTGCGACGACGCTGGCCAGAAGCACCTGTGCATCCTCAGCTGCCTGGGTGATGAACGGTACAACCTGGCCTGGCCGGTGGATTCGGCGAAGGCGATTCCGCTGCCGCGCAATGCCGCGGTGTGGCTGCGCGCCACGGTGGAGTTCGACAAGCTGCGTTTCTCCTGGTCACTGGATGGCGAGCGCTGGACCCAGCATGAGGGCGAACTGGACTACTCGCTGATTTCCGACGAGGCCGGACGCGGGCTCTCCAAGGGCTTCACCGGTGCCTTCGTGGGCATGGCCTGCCACGACATCAGCGGCCGGCGCCAGCCGGCCGACTTTGCCTTCTTCGAATACGTTGAGCAGGACCCGACCGCGTAACGCAGTCGGGCACCTTCAACCTTTCTCGCGACTCTGCCTGCCGTCCAGCAATCGCTGAATGCCCAGCGGATTCGCGCGCTGCAATTCCGGTGGCAGCAATGCGTCAGGAAAGCCCTGGTAGCACACGGGCCGCGCGAAACGCAGCATCGCCGCGGTTCCCACAGAAGTGAACCTGACGTCGGACGCGGCCGGATACGGCCCGCCGTGATTCATCGCTGGTGACACTTCCACGCCAGTGGGAAAGCTGTTGACGATGAGCCGCCCCGCACAATTCTCGGCGGCTGCCACCAGTTCTCCCGCCGCCACAAGATCCGCATCGGTGCCATGCAGCGTGGCCGTGAGCTGCCCCTCCAGCAGCCGCGCGCAGGCGGCCATCTGCGCCAGGTCATCCACCACGATCACCAGCGAGAACGGACCGAATGCCTCGGTGGCCAGTTCCTGGTGTTTGAGGAAATGCGCGCCATCGGTGCGCGCGACACTGGGCAGCGCCTGCGTGATGCCGGGCTTCACCGTGGCCGTCGCCAGCTGCGCCACGCCATCCACACCCAGCACCTCGCCGCGATGCTTCTCGAATGACTCGCGGATGTCCTCGGTGAGCATGGTGCCGGCAGGTGCCGCCTGGACCAGCTTCGTCAGCGCCGCCACGAACCGGTCGGTGTCCGGGCCGCGCAATGCGAACACCAACCCGGGCTTGGTGCAGAACTGCCCGACGCCCATCGTGAAGGAGCCGAACAAGCCCTGCGCAATGGCTTCGCCTCGCGTGGCCATGGCCTCGGGCAGCACGAACAGCGGATTCAGGCTGCTCATCTCGGCGAACACCGGAATCGGCTTCTCGCGTGCGGCGGCCGCGTCGAACAGCGCCCGCCCCGCGGCGCGCGAGCCCGTGAAGCCCACCGCTGCCGTGGCTGGATGCCGCACCATCGCCATGCCGGCGGTGGCGCCGCCACCATGGATCATCGAGAACACGCCGGCCGGCAAACCGCACGCCGCCGCAGCGCGCGCAATCGCGCCGCCCACCAGCTCCGCAGTGCCCGGATGCGCCCGATGCGCCTTGACCACCACGCTGCAGCCCGCAGCGAACGCCGAGGCCGTATCGCCCCCCGCGGTGGAAAAGGCCAGCGGGAAATTGCTGGATCCGAACACGACCACAGGACCAACCGCCTTGAGCATGCGGCGCAGATCGGGCCGCGGCAGCGGCTGGCGCTCCGGCAGTGCCGGGTCGATGCGCGCATCAACCCATGAGCCCTCGCGCACCACCTGCGCGAACAGCCGCAGCTGACCGCAGGTGCGACCACGCTCGCCGGTGATGCGCGCGGCAGGCAGGCCGGTTTCGGAAACGGCGCGCTCGATCAGTGCATCACCCAGCGCCTCGATCTCGCTGGCAATGCGCTCGAGGAATCCGGCGCGTGTGGCTGCCGGACTGGCGCGGTATTCGATGAATGCCGCGGCGGCGGCCTCCATGGCCAGGGCGACTTCCTCGTTCGATGCTTCGTGGAAGGCCGGCTCCATCGGCGTGCCGGTGGCCGGATTCATGGCCTTGAAGGAGCGACCTCCAGTGCGGCCGCGGGTGCCTGCAAGCAGGCTGGTTCCGGTCAGGTTCATCAGTACTCCAGGTTCAGGCGACCACGTTGGCCAGGGTTCCCACCGGCTCGATGGTGATGCGGATCTCGTCGCCGTGATCAAGGGTGAATGAATCCGGCGGCACGATGCCGGTTCCCGTCATGAGGTACGCGCCGCATGGAAAGCTGTTGTCGCGAAACAGAAAACTGACCAGCGACGGCAGCGGCCGCTTGATCTGCCCCACGTTGGTATCGCCGCTGAACACGGTCTGACCCGCGCGAAGAATCTCGATGTGGATGGCCATGCCGCTGCCCGGCAATTCGCCGGTGACCACCAGGCAGGGCCCGACGGCAGCACTGCCGGCATAGGTCTTGGCCTGCGGCAGGTACAGCGGGTTCTCGCCTTCGATGTCGCGCGAGCTCATGTCGTTGCCGATGGTGTATCCGAAGATCTTCCCGGCACTGTTGATCGCGAGCGTCAGCTCCGGCTCCGGTACATTCCATTTCGAATCACTGCGGATGCGCACGTTGCCGCCGGGTCCGACCACTCTCTGCGCAGTCGCCTTGAAGAACAGCTCCGGCCGCTCGGCGTGGTAGACGCGATCGTAGAAATCTCCTCCGCCAGAATCGCGCGCTTCTTCCATGCGCGCGGTGCGGCTGCGCAGGTACGTCACGCCGGAGGCCCAGACTTCCTGGTTCTGAATGGGAGCACGCAAGTCCGTCGCATGACTCGCCTGGCAGACCTCGGCTCCTGCAAAGGCCGCCGTCACCAGCATCACCGGGTCACTGGCGGTGAAAATCGCGTCGAGCTCCAGTGACTTGTCCGGTTTGCGGAATTCGCCATCCCGCTCCAGCACCACACCCTGCGCAGTCCGGAACACTCGGATCATTGCTGTTCCCACCCCTAATTCTGGAGGGCCTTGATGATTCAGCCCTGCACAGCCAGCAAGACAAGGAAGGGCGGTGCGCCATGCACCGCCCCTTTTCTTCCTGCAATGCCCGTAATCAGTTCAGCTTGATCTGGACGTCGACACCAGCCGGCAGCTCGAGCTTCATCAGCGCGTCCACCGTCTTGTCGGTCGGGTCAAGGATATCCATCAGGCGCTTGTGGGTGCGCAGCTCGAACTGGTCGCGCGCGTCCTTGTCGCCATGGGGCGAGACCAGCACGGTGAACTTCTCCATCTTGGTGGGAAGCGGCACCGGGCCGCGCACGGTGGCACCCGTGCGCTTGGCGGTCTCGACGATTTCCCTGGCCGATGTATCGATCAAACGGTGATCGAAGGCCTTGAGGCGGATGCGGATGTTCTGGTTGGCCATGATGATCTCCGTTACTTCAAAATCTTCGACACGACGCCTGCGCCGACGGTCTTGCCGCCCTCGCGGATGGCAAAGCGCAGACCCTCATCCATGGCGATGGGGGCAATCAGCTCCACCGTCATCTTGATGTTGTCGCCCGGCATCACCATCTCGGCGCCTCCGTCCAGCTCCACCGAACCGGTCACGTCCGTGGTGCGGAAGTAGAACTGCGGCCGGTAGCCCTTGAAGAACGGCG
>CAYWDZ010000108.1:0-10110 GCA_964456255.1 uncultured Steroidobacteraceae bacterium
GGTGATCACGCCTTCCTTGCCGACCTTGTCCATCGCCTCGGCGATGCGCTTGCCGATCGACTCATCGGAGTTCGCGGAGATCGTGCCGACCTGCGCGATGGCCTTGCTGTCCTTGCAGGGCTTGCTGATCTTCTTGAGCTCTTCGGTGGCCGCGATCACGGCCTTGTCGATGCCGCGCTTCACGTCCATCGGGTTGCGGCCCGAGGAAACAGCCTTCAGGCCTTCACGGATGATGGCCTGCGCCAGCACGGTGGCGGTGGTGGTGCCGTCGCCGGCTTCGTCGGAAGTGTTCGAAGCCACTTCCTTCACCAGCTGCGCGCCCATGTTCTCGAACTTGTCCTTGAGCTCGATCTCCTTGGCGACCGAGACACCGTCTTTGGTGATCGTGGGAGCGCCGAAGCTCTTCTCGAGCACGGCATTGCGGCCCTTGGGACCCAGCGTCGCCTTGACGGCATTGGCCAGGATGTTGACGCCGCGGAACATCTTCACGCGGGCGTCGTCACCGAAACGTACGTCTTTTGCTGCCATGATTATTTGCCCTCGATGATGGCCATGACGTCTTCTTCACGCATGACCAGGAGTTCGTCGCCGTCGACCTTCACTTCGGTTCCGCCGTACTTGCCGAACAGGACCTTGTCGCCGACCTTTACGTCCAGCGCACGGACTGATCCGTCTTCCAGGATCTTGCCCTTGCCCACCGCGATGACCTTGCCCTGGATGGGCTTTTCGGCCGCGGTATCCGGGATGATGATGCCGCCTGCAGAGGTGCGTTCTTCCTCGAGCCGCTTCACGATGATGCGGTCGTGGAGGGGGCGAATTTTCATGCTTGCCACTCCTTGAGTTCCTTTTTCGATGAATCCGGGGGTGTTAGCACTCTCACAGGGAGACTGCTAACGGGCGGCTATCATAGCGACGGAACCTGTGGTTTCAAGACCAGTCGGCGTCTTTGTGGCATCCCCCGTCTGTACAATCCGCCCCTTAAAGGTCAGGTCCCATGCTGCAACCGCACAAATCTGTCCGGATCCGTGTTCTGGCCACCCTGATCGCCGCCCTGGGCGCGTCGATATGGATGGCTCATTCCCCCGCGCAGGCCGCGGATGCGGGAGCCATTGCGGCGCTGGATGAACCCGGTGACTGCGGTGATTTCCTGTGCGTGGACGATGCCTTCAAGGTGGGCGCCACCGCCGTAGCACCCGATCGCATCGAGGTGATCTTCGAGGTTGATCCCTGCTGCTACCTGTATCGCGAGCGGATGAAGTTCTCGCTGCCGGAAGGGGTGCAAGCCGCGCTGGGGACGCCCGACATGCCGGCCGGCGAACACAAGGTGGACGACCTGGGCGAGCACCAGGTCTTTCACAAGGATGTGGTGGTCCGGCTGCCCGTGGTCCGCGGTTCGCTGGCAGCCTTCACGCTGCCGCTCACCGTCGGCTACCAGGGTTGCAATGAGCCCGCCGGAATCTGCTATCTGCCGCAGACGAAAACCTTCCAGATTGCGATGCCCGAGGCGACGACCATCAGCGAGCTGCCGACTGGCGGTGGCAGCGCGGATGGTTACGTCTCGAAGCAGGACTGGCTGGCCGGCCTGATCCGCGACGGCAATATCTTCTTCATGGTGGGGGCCTTCCTGCTGGCAGGTCTGCTGCTGGCCTTCACGCCCTGTGTGCTGCCGATGGTGCCGATCGTCGCCGGATTGATCGCCGGCCAAGGTGCCGGCATCACCCGTAGCCGCTCGTTCCTGCTCTCGCTCGCGTACGTACTGGGCATGGCCGCAACCTATACCGGCGCCGGGGTGGCCGTTGCCGCCGCCGGCCAGCAGGCCCAGACATTGTTCCAGCAGTGGTGGATCATCCTGCTGTTTGCCGCGCTCTTTGTTGCAATGGCGGTATCAATGTTCGGTTTCTTCACCGTGCAGATGCCGGCGGCCATCCAGACCCGACTGGCCGCTATGTCCAACCAGCAGAAGTCCGGCAGCTATGCCGGCGTGGCCGTGATGGGCGCGCTGTCGGCGCTGATCGTGACCACCTGTGTAGGCCCGGCACTGGTCGCCGCACTGTCGGTGATTGGCCAGTCCGGACAGATGTTCCGGGGCGGCCTTGCGCTCTTCTCGATGGCCATGGGCATGGGCGTGCCGCTACTGGTGGTCGGCGCCTCGGCCGGCGAGCTGCTGCCGCGAGCTGGCGCCTGGATGGATACGGTCAAGCAGGTGTTCGGCGCACTGATGCTGGCCGTGGCGGTGTGGATGCTGTCGCGCATCCTGCCGGAGCGGGTGACCGTGGCGTTGTGGGCGATCCCGCCGCTGGCACTGGCCGTGATCCTGGCGCGCGCAGCCTTCCGCACTTCGGGTGCACGCCTGGTCAGCCGCACGCTGGCCGCCCTCTCGCTGCTCGCCGCGATTCTGATGGGCGTCGGTGCCATTCGCGGCGCGACCAATCCTCTGCATCCACTGCAGAGCGCGGTCGCCAAGGTCGACCTGCCCTTCCAGCGCATCAAGTCACTCGAGGACCTGAACGCGCAGGTCGCCGCCGCGAACGCCGCGGGCAAGAGCGCGATGCTCGACTTCTACGCCGACTGGTGCATCTCCTGCATCGAGATGGAGCACTACACCTTCCCGGAAGCCGAGGTGCGCGAGGCACTGGCCAATACCGTGTGGCTGCAGGCGGATGTGACCGCGAACGACGAGGTCGACCAGGCGCTGCTGAAACACTTCGGGATCTTCGCCCCACCGTCGATCATGTTCTTTGGTCTGGACGGCGCGGAGCGCCGGCAATACCGTGTGGTCGGTTACATGAAGGCCAGGGAGTTTGCGCCACTGGTCAAACAGGCGCTGGCTCCCGGGCAAGTGGCCGAATCGGGGAAGTGAATTGAAAAAGGTCGTGGTCGTGGTTGTGGTCGTGGGCATTGCCGCGGCGCTGGGCTTCGCCGTGCAGCACCTGCTGCCCGCGGATGATGCGGCTTCCGAGCCGGCTGCGCTGGTCACGGAGCCAGAGGCGCCCCCACCGCCCCAGCTGAAGATTCCCGAGACCCTGCCGCAGGTGACTCTTGCGGATCGCGATGGCAAGCAGCGCTCCCTGAGTGAGTGGCGGGGCCAGCCCGTGATGGTGAATTTCTGGGCCACGTGGTGCGGACCGTGCCGCCGCGAAATCCCGCTGCTCAATGAACTGCGCGGCGACTACAAGAACATGAAGCTGGAGATCATCGGCATCGCGGTGGACTTCCGCGACGACGTGCTCAAGTACGTGAAGGAAAACCCCATTTCCTACCCGCTGCTGATCGGCGAGGAAGATGGGCTGGCGGCCGTGCAGGCCATGGGCATGGCCGAACCGGGCTTTCCATTCACGGTGTTTGCCGACAGCCAGCAGCGCATCCTGATGCTCAAGACCGGCGAGCTGCATCGCGACGATGCGGAGCTGATCCTGGACCGGCTGGCCAGGGTGGATGCCGGCAGCCTGCCCCTGGCGGATGCCCGCCAGCAGATCTCGGAAGGCCTCAAAGAGCTGGCCACGCGCCGCGCAGCCAGCAAGACCGCTGGCGGCTAAACAACCAGTTAGGCGAATTTGCCGGCAAAGTCCCCGACTTTGCGGTTAAATACCGGCCGTCTTTTCAGTTCCGGAATTCGAATGGCGCGGCTGCTGCTGCTCAATGGCCCCAACCTGAACCTGCTGGGCACCCGCGAGCCGGGGCTCTACGGGGCCGATACGCTGGACACCATCGTCCAGCGCTGCACGATCCTGGCGCGCGAGCTGGGCCACGAGCTGATCGCGCGGCAGAGCAATGCCGAGCACGAGCTGGTCGCCGAGGTGCAGGGCGCGCCCGCCAAAGCGGTGGCCTTCATGGTGCTGAACCCCGGTGCCTTCACGCACAGCAGCATCGCGCTGCGCGATGCCATTCTCGGGGTCGGTTTGCCGTTCATCGAGGTGCATCTTTCCAATGTGCATGCACGGGAGGAATTCCGCCGGCACTCGTATTTTTCCGATATCGCTGTAGGCCAGATCGTTGGTCTGGGCGCACTGGGCTATGAACTTGCCCTGCGCGCCGCCGCCGCGCGCCTCGCGGCCCGCTGAAACACGCTTTCTCCCTGGAGACCGCTATGGATATTCGCAAGGTAAAGAAACTGATCGAGCTGCTGGAGGAATCCGGCATCTCGGAAATCGAGATCAAGGAAGGCGAGGAGGCGGTGCGCATCAGTCGCGCACCGACCGGCGCCATGATGCCGCAATACTTCAGCGCGCCGGTTGCCGCACCGGCTGCGGCACCGGCCCCCGCCCCTGCGGCGGCGGCCCCGGTGCCCACTGCGCGCCGCAAGGATGACCAGAACGTCGTGCCCTCGCCGATGGTGGGTACCTACTATGCCGCCGCTTCACCTACCGCCCCACCCTTCGTGCAACTGGGCGATGAGGTCAAGGCAGGTCAGGTGCTGTGCATCATCGAAGCGATGAAGATGATGAACCAGATCGAAAGCGACCGGGCCGGCAAGGTCACGGCGATCATGTGCAAGAACGGCGACCCGGTGGAATTCGGCCAGGCCCTGTTCGTCATCGAGTGACCTGACACCCATGCTGGACAAAGTCGTCATTGCCAACCGCGGCGAGATTGCCCTGCGCATCCTGCGCGCCTGCCGTGAACTGGACATCAAGACCGTGGCCGTGCATTCGACGGCCGACAACACCCTCAAGCACGTGCTGCTGGCCGATGAGTCCGTGTGCATCGGGCCGCCGCCGTCGCCGCTGTCGTACCTGAACATGCCGGCCATCATCAGCGCGGCGGAGGTCACCGATTCGGTGGCCATCCATCCCGGCTACGGGTTCCTCTCGGAGAACGCCGACTTCGCCGAGCGCGTGGAAAAGAGCGGTTTCACCTTCATCGGCCCCAAGGCCGAGACCATCCGCCTGATGGGCGACAAGGTGTCGGCGATCAATGTGATGAAAAAGGCCGGGGTGCCCTGCGTGCCGGGTTCCGGCGGCCCGCTCGGGACCGACGCCAACGAGAACCTGCGCGTTGCGCGTGACATCGGCTACCCGGTGATCATCAAGGCATCGGGCGGTGGCGGTGGGCGCGGCATGCGCGTGGTGCACGCCGAAGCAGCGCTGCTCAATGCCATCGCCGTGACGCAGCAGGAAGCCCAGGCGGCCTTCGGCAATCCGCAGGTCTACATGGAGAAGTTCCTCGAGAAGCCGCGCCACATCGAATTCCAGGTGATCGCCGACAACTACGGCAATGTGGTGCACCTGGGTGAGCGCGACTGCTCGATGCAGCGGCGCCACCAGAAGGTGATCGAGGAAGCCCCGGCCCCGGGCCTCGATGCGAAGACGCGCGAGAAGATGGGCGAACGCGTGGTGGAAGCCTGCCGCGCGGTGGGCTATCGCAGCGCCGGCACGCTCGAATTCCTTTACCAGGACGGTGAGTTCTACTTCATCGAGATGAACACGCGCATCCAGGTCGAGCATCCGGTGACCGAGATGATCACCGGCATCGACCTGGTCAAGACCCAGCTGCTGGTCGCATCGGGCGAGAAGCTGCCCTTTGTGCAGAAGGACATCCGCTTCTGGGGCCACGCCATCGAATGCCGCATCAACGCCGAGGATGCCAAGACCTTCGTGCCCTCGCCGGGCAAGGTCAACCGCTGGCATTCACCGGGTGGTCCGGGCATCCGCACCGACAGCCACGTTTATTCCGGCTACTCCGTGCCACCCAACTACGACTCGATGATCGGCAAGCTGATTGCACATGGCGATACGCGCCACACCGCGATCGCACGCATGAAGAACGCGCTGGCGGAACTGGTGGTCGAGGGCATCAAGACCAACACGGCTCTCCACCAGGAAATTCTCAGCCACGCGGCCTTCCAGGAAGGCGGCCTCGACATCCATTACCTGGAGAGGCGGCTCGGGCTCAAATGAGCGCAGACGGGGGCGTGCCGGGATTCCTCGCACTTTCGGTGGACCTGCAGGGCCAGGATCCGGAGGCCGCGGAGGATGCCTGCTTCGCCGCCGGGGCCGTGTCGGTGACGCTCACCGACGCGGTCGACGACGCCATCCTCGAACCCGCGCCGGGCGAGATCCGCCTGTGGCCGCAGACGGTCATGCAGGCGCTGTTTCCGGCAGAGTGCGCCGGGCCCGAGGCCATCGTCGCGCTCGCCGGCGCGCTGCAGCTGCCGCCGGAGCGCATTCGCGCCAGGCACATCGCCGATCGCGCCTGGGAGCGCGAGTGGCTGAAGGACTTCCACGCCATGCGCTTCGGTCGGCGGCTGTGGATCGTGCCGCATCACGAGCCGCTGCCGGAAGACCCGCAGCACATCGCGGTGCGCCTTGATCCGGGGCTGGCCTTCGGCACCGGCACGCATCCTTCGACGGCGCTGTGCCTGACCTGGCTCGATTCACGCCTGGAACCCGACAGCCTCGTGATCGATTACGGTTGCGGCTCGGGCGTGCTGGCGCTGGCCGCCGCCCGGCTGGGGGCCCACGAAGTGCACACCTTCGACATCGATCCGCAGGCGCTGATCGCGACGCGTGACAATGCCGCGGCCAATGATCTGGCCGGCAAGATTCACGTGCATGAACACACCAGCACACTGCCAGGCGAGGCCGATCTGGTGATGGCCAACATCCTGGCCGGAACACTGATCGAGCTGGCGCCACAACTGTGCGCGCGCCTGGCGCCCGGCGGGCAGCTGATACTGGCCGGCATCCTGCGCCAGCAGGTGCATGAGGTGCGCGCGGGCTTTGCGCCGTGGATGAACCTTGCGGTGTTCGCAGAGAAGGAAGACTGGAGTGCGCTCTGCGGCCGGCGGGCGACAGAGAGCTAGGGCATGTTCACCACCTGCCCCGCATGCCGCATGAACCTGGCTGTCACAGCCACGGATCTGCGCCTGGGCCAGGGCTACGTGCGCTGTGGCCGCTGCGAGCGCGTGTTCAACGCGCTGATGTCGCTCTCCGATGATCTGGATCCGGAACAACAGTCCGGGCACGCGGCACATGGCACGACGTCGCTGCCGGCCATCCAGATCGAGGAGCCCGATGCGGCGCAAGAGAGCCAGGGCGCCGGGCAGGAGCCGGTGCAGGACGATGCTGACCCCGCAGGCAAGGAATTGCAGGACGACGACACCGATGAGGAATCCGGCGACGAGCAGGACAGCAACGTAGACGTCACCGATTCGGCTGCGGCCGGCACCGTCGAGACCATCGTTCTGGAGGGCGACACCTACCTGCAGACCGAGGAACACCTCGACGAGGATGAAGTGCGCGAGCGCCTGCGCGACTTCACGGTCGAGCACGAGCAATTGCCGGAGACGCCGCCCGAGCCAGCACCCGCAGAGATCGATGCCGACGCCGCGGTGGGCAACCCGCCGCGCGCGCATTGGGCCTGGCGCGTGGCGGCGGTAGTGCTGCTGCTGGCGCTCGCGGCCCAGCTGGTGCACCACTATCGCCAGGCACTGGTTGCCAACCAGTGGCTCGAGAAGCCGCTGCAGTCGACCTACGCGCTCTTCGGCATCCAGCTGGAGCCGGCGTGGGACCTGGGTGCGTATGACCTGCGCCAGCTGGGCGGCGAGGAACTCGCGGCCAGCTCCAGCACCATCGTGCTGCGGGCGGCCGTGCAGAACCGTGCGCCGCACCCGCAGCCGCCCCCGCTGATCCGCGTGCGCCTGGAGGATCGGTTCGGCAATGTGCTGTCGATCAGTACGCTGGAACCTGTCGACTACCTCAATGGGCAGCCAATCGCCCGCATGGCCGCTGATCAGCGACTGGACGTGGAACTGCGACTGCAGGACCCGAACCGCCAGGCGGTGAGCTTCGACCTGGATGCCTGCCTGCCAGGTGTCGACGGCGCGCCTCACTGCGCACACGACCCGTGAGCTTCCGGATCGGCCGATGGCAGATCCCGGCACGCACGGTGCTGGCCCCGATGGCTGGCGTCACCGACCGCCCCTTCCGCATCCTGTGCCGCCGTTTCGGAGCCGGCCTCGCGGCTTCGGAGATGATCACGGCGGATCAGCGCCTGTGGCACACGGTCAAGTCACGCCAGCGCATGAACCACGAGGGCGAGCCGGAACCGCGCGTGGTGCAGCTCGCGGGCAATGATCCGCAGCAGCTGGCTGCCGCCGCACGCGCCAACGTGGACCTGGGCGCGCAGATCATCGACATCAACCTCGGCTGCCCGGCAAAGAAGGTCTACGGAAAGCTGTGCGGCTCGGCGCTGCTCGGCGATCCAGCTCTGGTGGGGCGCCTGCTCGACGCGGTGGTCGCTGCAGTCGACGTGCCGGTCACTGTCAAGATCCGCACCGGCATCGATCGCCAGCATGTCAATGCCATCGATATATCACGCATCGCAGCACGCGCTGGCGTCAGCGCCATCGCGGTGCATGGCCGCACGCGCATGGACTTCTACGAAGGTGAAGCCGAATACGAAACAATCCGCGCGGTCGCGCATGAAGCCGATATTCCGGTGATCGCGAACGGAGATATTGACAGCGCGGAAAAGTCTGAAAAAGTCCTGCAATTCACGCAGGCGGCAGCCGTGATGATTGGTCGCGGCGCGCATGGCTCGCCATGGATCTTTCGTGATGTCAATGCGTTTCTCGAACACGGAAAAAAATCTGCTCCGCTCTTGCGCGAGGAGATCAGAGACATCATCCTTGAACACATCACGGCGCTGTACGCATTCCATGGTGAAGCGGCCGGCGTACGGATAGCACGCAAGCATCTTGGCTGGTACTGCCAGTCGCACACCGGAACGAAGGATTTCCGGCCAGAACTGATGGCCGCGGAGTCATCGTCGTCGCAGTACGCGACCGTGGCGGCATGCTTCGGGCGCTGGGTCAGAGAAGAAGAGAACAAAGAGAATGGCGGGACGGGATGGGAGCAACGGGATGGGCACGAGTCGCACGAATCGCAGGATCGCCAGACCCAAGCTTGCCTATAACCCCACCATCCGCAGCCCCAAGATCGCCCTCAGCCCGCAACTGCCGTTGCGCGACCACGCCGAGCGCGCGCTCGAAGACTACTTTGCAAATCTGAACGGCCACCGTCCGTCGCGGCTCTACAACCTGGTGCTGCGCGAGGTCGAAGAACCGCTGTTCCGCACAGTGCTTGACCATGCCAATGGCAATCAGAGTCAGGCGGCCATCATCCTCGGCATAACGCGCGCCACACTGCGCAAGAAGCTGCGCGAATTCGGCCTCTCGGCGTAAGCTTGTCGCCCTCCTTGGGGCTGCCAGAACAAGGATTTTGAAGACTTCCATGGATCTGCCGATCCGCCGCGCACTGCTCTCCGTCTCGGACAAATCCGGGCTGCTCGAACTGGCACGCCAGCTCGCCGCGCGCGGCGTCGTGCTGCTGTCCACTGGCGGCACCGCGCGGGCGCTGACCGAGGCGGGCATCGCGGCGCGCGAAGTGGCGGATTTCACCGGCTTTCCCGAGATCATGGACGGGCGGGTCAAGACGCTGCACCCGAAGATCCACGGCGGTCTGCTGGGCCGCCGCGGCACCGACGATGCGGTCATGGCGCGCGAGGGGATCCAGCCCATCGACCTGCTGGTGGTGAACCTGTATCCGTTTGCGGCCACGGTCGCAAAGCCCGGCGTGAGCTACGGGGAGGCCATCGAGAACATCGATGTCGGCGGCCCCGCAATGCTGCGCGGCGCGGCCAAGAACCATGCCGATGTCACCGTGGTGGTGGATCCGGCCGACTATCCCGGCCTGCTTGCCGAGCTCGATGCGGGGTCGGGCGCCACGCGCTTCGAATTCCGCGCGCGCCTCGCCGCGAAGGCCTTCGCACACACCGCCACCTATGACGCGCTGGTGGCTGATTACCTCTCGCGGGAGCATCCCATCGCCGCCGACCCCTTCCCGGTGAACCTGGGACTGGGGCTCACGCGCATCGCGGCGCTGCGCTACGGCGAGAACCCGCACCAGCGGGCCGCCTTCTACCGCAGCCCGGGCGCACCGACCGACAGCATCGCGGGTGCGCGCTTCGCGCAAGGCAAGGAACTCTCCTTCAACAACATCGCCGATGCCGACACGGCGCTGGAATGTGTGCGCCAGTTCGAGCGCCCGGCCTGCGTGATCGTCAAGCACGCCAATCCCTGCGGAGTCGCGCTGGCCGACAATGCCGCCG
>CAYWDZ010000109.1:0-10082 GCA_964456255.1 uncultured Steroidobacteraceae bacterium
GATGATCGCCGAGAAGGCCGCCGACATGATCCGCGGCCGCCCGGCACCCGCGCCTTTCGGAGAAGCAACATGAGCATCGAGACCATCAAGCACTGGCATGTCGGCGACGTGCACATCGCGCGCATCGTCGAGGTCGACGCGTGGGAAGACGACATCACCATGTGCATCCCGGATGCGACGCCGGAACTGGTGAAGAGCCTGCCGTGGCTGCAGCCGCACTTCGCGACGCCGGCAGGCCGCATGCTGCTGTCGTTCCAGTGCTTCGTGCTGCGTTCCCAGGGCCGCAACGTGATGATCGACACCTGCATCGGCGCGGACCGCGAGCGCGAGTTCCCGGTGTTCACGCACATGCAGACCACCTTCCTCGATGACCTGGCTGCGGCCGGCTTTCCGCACGAGTCGATCACCGACGTGTTGTGCACGCATCTGCACTTCGACCATGTGGGCTGGAACACGCGCCTCGTCGACGGCAAGTGGGTGCCCACCTTCCCCACCGCGCGCTACTACTTTGGCCGGAAGGAATGGGCGCACTGGAAGCACCTGCTCGACACCGACGGCTACCACCACATGGCGCACGTGAAGGATTCCATCGAACCCATCTTCGAGGCTGGCCTGGTGGAACTCATCGACCCTGAATTCAAGGTCACCGAGGAGCTCTCGCTGATCTCCACGCCCGGCCATACACCAGGGCATGTGAGCATCCTGATCCAGTCGCGCGGCGAAAGCGCCGTGATCACCGGCGACATCATGCACAACCCGATCCAGGTCGCCCTGCCGGGTCGCGAGGGCACGTTTGACATGGACAAGGCGCGCGGCGCCCGGACGCGCGTCGAGTTCGTCGAGCGCTTCACCGATTCCGGCACGCTGGTGATCGGCACGCATTTCTCCGATCCCACCGCCGGTCACATCGTGGCCGATGGCAAGGCCTGGAAGCTGAAGGTGTAGCGATGGCCAGCAATCCGGATCTCTCAGGGCAATGCATCCTCATCACCGGCGCCGGCCGCGGCCTGGGCAAGGCCATGGCCGCAAAGCTCGCCGATTGCGGCGCGCGCCTGGCCCTGCTGGATGTGGATGCCGCCACGGTTCGCGATACCGCTGCAGCAATCTCCGGGAGGGGCGCCAGGGTTGATCATTACGCGATCGATGTATCACGGCGCACCGACTTCCTGGCTGCCGCGCAGGACTTCGCCGGGCGCGCCGGCCGCATCGATGCAGTGATCAACAACGCCATGCTGCTCAGGTACGAGCCGGTGGAACAGGTCACAGAGGAAACCCTCACGCGCATGACCGGCATCGGCATCAACGGCAGCATGTGGGGCGCACAGGCGCTGCTTGCGCATTACGACCGCGTCCGCGGCGGCTGCCTCATCAACCTTGCCTCGCCGGTGGCCGAGAAGGGCTTCCCGAACACTTCCGCCTACAGCCTGGTCAAGGGCGCGCTGGTCACGCTGACCAAGGTGCTGTCGGCCGAACTAGGGCCGCGCAATGTCCGCGTGAATGCCATCTCGCCGGGTTCGGTGCCCACGCCCGGCGCAGTGGGACTGAACGACCCGGCCGAATACGAACGGCGCAAGACCACCATTCCGTTGCGGCGCCTGGGCAGCGAGAGCGACGTGGCCGATGCGTGCGCATTCCTGCTCGGCCCGGGCGCATCCTTCATCAATGGCGAGATCCTTCATGTGGATGGCGGCATCGCCGCGGCGGGGTAGATCATGAGCAAGCCCATTCCCGAATACGACATCGACATCTTCAGCCGCGAGTCGGTGATCAATGCCAATGCCGTGGACGATGCGCTGCGCGAATTCGCGCCGGTGGTGAAGCTGCCGGGCGAAGACGTGGTGATGCTGGCGCGCTTCGAGCATGTGTCCGCCGGATTGAAGGACTGGCGCACGTTTTCATCGACCTCGCGCCCGTGGCACGACCCGAAGTCCGTGCGTCCGGAACTGCTACTCACCGATGACCCACCCAGGCACACCGCGGTGCGTGCCGTCGTGGCAGCGGCCCTGTCGCCAGCGGCGCTCAACAGGATGGCCGAGGCATTTCGTGCCGACGCTCATGCCATCATCGCCAACCTCAAGACCCGCGAAGGCCAGGTGGTCGATGGCGTCAGCGACATCACGCAGGCCTTTGTCTACAAGGTGCTGCCGGACCTGATTGGCCTCCCACTGGCCGGGCGCGAGCACATGAGCGCCTTCGGCAACATGGTGTGGGCCACGATGGGCCCGATGAACGAGCTGTTCGACGAGGCCATGCGCGATACCAGCGGCGAAGTGCTCGCCTGGGCCGGTGCCTGCTGCAAGCGCGAGAACCTCGCGCCAGGCAGTCTCGGCATGGCGATGTACGAGGCGGCGGATCGCGGCGAGGTCACCGCCCAGGAAGCCGAACTGCTGGTGGGCATCCTGCTGTCAGCCGCGGCCGACACCACCGTCATCACGCTGGCCAACACCCTGCGTGCGTTCAGCCTGTTTCCCGAGGAATTCCAGCGCGTGAAGGCCGACCCCTCGCTGATCAAGGCCGCCTTCGAGGAAAGCCTGCGCTGGGATTCGCCCTCACGCATGGCCGGTCGCATCACCATGCGCGACGTGGAAATAGAGGACGTCGTGATTCCGCAGGGCACGCGCTGCGGCCTGATGTTCGCGGCCGCGAATCGCGACCCGCGCCGCTGGCAGGATCCCTATCGCTTCGACGTGAAGCGCGCGAATGTCGGTCACCTGGGTTTCGGCTTTGGCGTGCACGCCTGCGTGGGCCGTGTGCTCGCGCTGCTCGAAGCCGAAGCACTGCTGGGCGCCGTCGCCGGCTCCATCAGCCGCATCGAACCCGCCGGCAAGCCGGAGCCATGGATCACTACGGTGGGGCACGGCCCGATCAAGGTGCCGGTGCGGCTGAGCTTCGGCTAGCGGAAGTCGGTAACGAACCTTTAAGGCACGATCGCGCAGCTATTGCTATGTTGGCGCCTTGCAGGGGCGCGTCGTTCGCTGTCCCAGGGAAGGGGTAATCATCCGTGAAGCTGCGAATGACCAGGACCCGTTGGGTCGTACTCGCACTGCTGGTGGCAGTCGGCGCGTGGTTCCTGTTCAGGAGCGCCCGGCCCGCGCCGCCGCCCCGCCTGGTCACCGCCCCCGTCACCATCGCCGACATTGAAGACACGGTCATCGCCACCGGCACCATCGAATCCTCGCAACTGGTCAGTGTCGGCGCGCAGGCCTCCGGACAGATCCAGTCGCTGAAGGTTCAGGTTGGCCAGCAGGTGAAGGCGGGCGAGCTGCTCGCCGAAATCGATTCCACCACGCAGCGCAATGCGGTGCGCAACGCCGAAGCCGCGGTCACCACCAACCAGGCTCAGCGCCGCGCGCAGGAATCGAACCTCAAGCTCGCCGAGTCCAATCTCAAGCGCCAGCAGGCTCTGCTGGCCGAGGACGCCACCACACGCGCCACGGTGGAATCGGCCGAGGCGCAGTACGCCTCGGCGCTGGCCCAGATGGAATCGGCCAAGGCGCAGTCCGACCAGGTACAGAGCCAGCTCGACAATGCACTCGCCAACCTCGCCTATACGCGCATCGTCGCGCCCATCGACGGCACAGTCGTCGCCGTGATCGCGCGCGAAGGCCAGACGATCAATGCGGCGCAGAGCTCGCCCACCATCGTCAAGCTCGCCAAGCTCGACACCGTGGTGATCACCTCCGGCATCTCGGAGGCGGACGTGGTGCGCGTGAAGCCCGGCCAGACGGTGTACTTCACCACGCTGGGCGATTCGAAGAAGCGCTACTACGGCAAGCTGCGCTCGGTGGCGCCGGCGCCCTCTTCCATCGAGCAGGACACGGGCGGCCGCACCGTGAACTCCAGCGGCGGCCAGACCCAGGCCGTGTACTACAACGCCGTGTTCGAGGTGCCCAACCCCGACGGCACGCTGCGCATCGCGATGACCGCGCAGGTGTATGTCGTGCTCTCCGAGGCCAAGCAGGTTCCGGTGGTGCCGGCCGCAGCGCTGGGTCCGCAGGGACCGGACGGCACCTACACCGTGCGCGTGCCTGATGCGGCCGGCGTGCCGCAGCCGCGCCAGATCAAGGTGGGCATCAACAACAACGTGAACGCCCAGGTTCTCGAGGGGCTCGTCGCCGGTGACCGCGTGGTGATCGGCGAGGCCGGCGTCAGCACCGGCCCGATGAACTCCGGCGGCATGATCTACATGGGGCCATGACACAGCCGCTGCTGCGACTGGTCGCCGTCCGCCGCGACTACCCGGCCGGCGACGAACCGATTTCGGCACTCCGCGACGTGAGCCTGACCATCGAGGCTGGTGAATTCGTCGCGGTGGTCGGCGCATCCGGTTCCGGCAAGTCCACGCTGATGAATGTGCTCGGCTGCCTGGACCGGCCCACCAGCGGCAGCTACGAGGTCAATGGCCGCAATACCGCCGGTCTCTCGCCCGACGAGCTGGCCGAGCTGCGCCGCGAGCACTTCGGGTTCATCTTCCAGCGCTACCACCTGCTCGGCGACCTGAACGCGGTGGGCAATGTGGAAATGCCCGCCATCTATGCCGGGCAATCGGCCACGGCGCGCCACGAACGCGCGCTCGCGCTGCTCAAGCGCCTGGGCATGGGCGACCGCCTCGGGCACCGGCCCACGCAGCTCTCGGGCGGACAGCAGCAGCGCGTCAGCATCGCGCGGGCGCTGATGAACGGCGGGCAGGTCATCCTCGCCGACGAACCCACCGGTGCGCTCGATACCACTTCCGGCGCCCAGGTCATGAAGATCCTGGATGAGCTGCACCAGGAAGGCCACACGATCATCCTCGTGACTCACGAGATGTCGGTGGCCGAGCACGCGCAGCGCATCATCGAGCTGCGCGATGGCGCGGTAATCCGGGATGAAACCAACCCGCTGCGCGCGCCGACGCGCGCCGCACACCCCAGCGAGTCTTCGGGCAAGGGCGCCTTCTGGCTGTCGCTGCGCGACCGCTTTGTCGACGCCTTCCGCATGGCGCTGCTGGCCATGCGCGCGCACCGCCTGCGCACCTTCCTCACCACACTCGGCATCATCATCGGCATTGCCTCGGTGGTGACGGTGGTGGGCCTGGCCACCGGGGCGCAGAAGCAGATACTCGACCAGATCGGCTCCATGGGCACCAACACCATCGAGCTCTACCCGGGCTACGAGATCAGCGAGGAGCGCTTCGTCACCTTTCGCCAGTTGCGGATCGACGACTTTCAGGCGCTGGCCACACAGGACTTCGTCGACAGCATCACCCCCAACGTGGGCACTTCGGCCAGGCTGCGCTTTGGAAGTGTATCCGCCAGTGCGCAGGTATCTGGTGTCGGGGAGCAATACTTCCGGGTGCGCGGCATCAAGCTGGCGCAGGGGACGAGCTTCGGGCCGCTGGCCGTCCAACGCATGGAACAAGTGGTAGTCATCGACGAGAACACGCGCAAGCGGATGTTCAAGGATCCTGGCGTGGATCCGATCGGCCAGGTGCTGCTGTTGAACAACGTGGCCTGCCGCATCATCGGCATCACCGAGAAGCCCCGGCAGGAATTCCCCGGCAACAACCTGACCGTGTATGCCCCCTACACCATGGTCAGCGGGCGTCTGATCGGCCAGCCCTATATTTCCAGCATCACGGTGCGCGTCGATGACGACACGCCCATGGCCGCTGCCGAGGCCGCGATCACGCGCATCATGACCCTGCGGCACGGGGGCAAGAAGGATTTCCAGATCCAGAACATCGCCAATGTGCGCGAGACCATCCAGAAGACCACTCGCACGCTGGCGCTGCTGATCGGCTCCATTGCCGGCATCGCGCTGCTGGTCGGTGGCATCGGCGTGATGAACATCATGCTGGTGTCAGTCACCGAGCGCACACGCGAGATCGGCGTGCGCATGGCGGTGGGCGCGCGCCAGGGCGACATCCTGCAGCAGTTCCTGATCGAGGCCGTGCTCGTGTGCCTCGTGGGCGGTGCGCTGGGGCTGCTGCTGGTGTTCGGGATATCCGGAGTGGTGTCGCTCGTCAGCAAGGAGATCCAGATGATCGTCTCGCTGAAGGCGGTACTGGCCGCGTTCCTGGTCTCGACGGGAATCGGCATCGGCTTCGGCTTCCTGCCCGCGCGCAATGCGGCGCGACTCGACCCGGTGGACGCGCTGGCCCGCGAGTAGCCCTAGCGCATGCGCGGATCGAGCTTGCGCAGGGCTTCGGTGATATCGACTTCACCGGTGGTCTGCAGGTCGTCAGCCGTAATGACGCGCAGTCCCGGCGTGCCGTCCTCGCACTTCACCGGTGGATGGTGGCGAATGCGCGAACCCGTGACGTATTCGCACTTGGGCTCGGCCTTCGCAGCTTCGACCTTCTTGTCCGCGTCCCTGGCCTTGTCAGCGGAATCCTGAGCATCCGCAGCAGGTTTGGATTCGGATGTGGATTTGGCCGTGGGCTCCGAGTCCGCAGCATACAGACCTGCCGGGAGCATCAGTGCCGAGGCAATGACCGCCATGGTTCCGGAATGTCTTTTCATGGCTCTACCTTAATGACATTCGAAGTCGTCGTCACCTTTGAGTGTACAAGAATGCTCCCAGTTCCCGCTGTCGCGCCAGTAGCCCGGCAGATTCATCCGAAATCTGGCGACAGCACCACCACCGCCCTTGCCCCGCGCAGTGCCTGCTCGGTGACATGGTCATACGCTTCGCCGGTGCGCAGGGACTGGTCCCAACACACACTGAACCCCTCGGCCTCCAGCGCATCGGCGAAGCGCCGCGCCACGACCTGGTCCTCGCGGCTGGAGGAGAGAAAGACCTGTGGCGAAGCGCTCATCCCTGGCCCGCTATCCCCTGGTCTCAGTCGATGGCCGACAGGACCATATCGCCAAGCTTCTGGAAGCGCCGCATGTTGGCGGTGTGGGTCATGACCCCGGCGGTCAGGCAGGCAAAGGTGATGTCACGCTCCGGGTCCACCCAGAACAGCGAAGTACCGGCGCCGTAATTGCCATAGGTGCGCGGCGAGGCCAGCGTGCCGAACATGTGCTGGCACAGCGCCGTGCCACGCAGCGAGAAGCCCAGGCCCAGGTAAGCCGGGGCCGGTTCAATGCCTTCTTCGCGATCACGGGCCGCATACAGCTCATTCAACATCTCGCCGGTGCGGTTCTGCGTGGCCAGATTGATCATCGCCGGCGAGATCAGGCGCGCGCCGTTGGCGGTACCGCCACTGCGGAACATGTCCGCGAACTTGAACAGATCAGGTGTGGTGGACGAAATGCCCACCCAGGGCATCTCGGCCTGCTCGTCCTCGAAGGCGCCATTCGGGCCCGGCGTGTTGCGGCTCTTGTGGCCGATGGGATAGTTGCCACGGAAATCCGGCACAACCTTGCGCTCCCGCAGGTCCGCGCGCAGACCCACCGACGTATCGCGCATCAGCAACGGATCCAGAATGTCCTGCTGCACGATATCGCGATAGCGGCGCTTGCGCGGATCGGTGCGCAGCAACGCTTCGGCCATCAGCACATGATTGGCCAGCGGCGAGTAAGCCACCTTGGCGCAGGGCGCATCCACAGGCGCCACCTCGGCGATCACCGTCTTCGCGATCTCGGCGAAGTTGTCGATGTACCAGCCCTTGACCACCTCGAAGATGATGGGGAAACCGGCCTGGTGCGAGAGCAGGTGCCAGATGAGGATCTTCTCGCGGCCACGGCCGCTGAACTCGGGGATCAACGACGAGATCGGAGTCGTGAGCAGGAAGCGACCCTGCTCCACCGCCTGCAACACCAGCAGGTTGGTGAAAGCCTTGGTGACCGAGAAGATGTTGAACACCGAATCAAGCCGCAGCGGCTGCGTCTGTTCCGCGTCGGCGGCGCCGATGGCCGCTTCCAGCACCACATCGCCGCCGCGCGCTACCTTGATGACCGCGCCGTGGTAGAGACCGGCGCGGATATCCGCGCGAATCGAATCCTGCAATTGATCCAGGCGGCCCTGGTCCATACCTGTAGCCATCGCTCCCCCATGCCTCTTCTTCAATAGAGCGCCGTAGTGTCGCACTTCGGGCCGGAAATGTACTATCGGCCCATGAAACCACATCGCTTGCTGCCCGTGCTGCTGATGCTCGCCGCCTGCAGCGCGAACGACCAACCCGCTTCCGAGACTGCTGCCGCCACCGACCCGAGCTGGACCGGCCAGACCCGGCCCATGGACGTGATCCATGCGCGCAATGAGCTGATGGAGCACATGGAACTCCTGATGGAAGCCATCGACACCATCCAGGTCGAACCGGTGCGCAATGTGGACCAGCTGCACCTGCAGGCCGAAGCCATCGCTGCGATGCTGCAGGCCGTGCCGCATCTGTTTCCACCCACCACGAATCTGTACAAGCCCGAAGGGCCGGAATATCCGACGCTGGCGTTGCCGGCCATCTGGCAGAACTTCGACACCTTCTACAAGCTGGCCATGTCGGCCTCCGAGGCCGCGGAAGATTTTTCACAGGCAATGGGTGATGAGCCACTGCGCGCCGCCAGCAAGAAGCTGCGCAACAGCTGCGATGCCTGCCACACGCTGTTCGAGCGCAAGTACGTGCCGCAGAAGCCGGGCCCGCAAGACTACGAGTTTGATTTCGAGGGAGCCCTGGCGCCGTCCAGGTAGCGCTGCGAACGGCTCAGGGCAGGCGACCGGCCAGCAATTCGCCCAGGCCGGACTCGTCCAGCACGGGCACGCCCAGCTCGCGCGCCTTCGTGAGCTTTGAACCCGCCTCTTCGCCCGCCACCACATAGCTGGTCTTCTTCGAAACGCTGCCGGTCACCTTCGCGCCGAGCGCCTCAAGCTTCTCCGTCGCCTGCTCGCGCGTCATGGAAGTCAGCGCGCCGGTGAGCACGATGGTCCTGCCTTCCAGAGGAGCCGCACCGCTCGTGGCCTGCGGCACCAATGCCAGCAGCTGCTGCATCGAAGCGGCGCTTGCCTGCAGCAGCCGGACATTGGCCTTGTGCTTCAGCCACCCGGCCAGCGATGCCGCTGCCTCTTCAGGCAGGCCTGCTTCCCTGAGCCCGGGCGCTGACGCTGCCGCGATCTGTTCGACACTCATGGCCCCAGCCAGCTGCTTCGCGCGCAGCTCGGTGACTTTGGGAATTTCCAGATCCACCAGCAGGGTGGCCAGGTCCAGGCTTGCACGCAGCTTTGCACTGGGAGCATGGGTGTCACTGACCTTCACGCCACCCTTCATCAAGCCGTCGATCACCTTCTGATTGCCGCGCTGGTCAAAGAAGTGTCCCAGTGAGCGCGCCACTTCACCGCCGATGTCCGGCACCTGCTTGAACAAGGGCCACGGCAAGTGCCGGATCAGGTCCAGGTCACCGAACCATTCGGCCAGCGCCTTGGCCGTGCTCTCGCCCACCTGCTCGATGCCCAGCGCGAACAGCAGCCGCGCCAGCGTCGTGTTGCGGCTGTGATCGATGGCCTCGATCAGGTTCTCGGCCCATTTGGTGGCAACCTTGCCGGACTTCACCGTTTCCGGCGTGGTGCCATCGCGCTCGTCGGCGCGACGCTTCATCTCCAGCAGATGTTCGAGCTTCAACCTGTAGAGGTCGGCGACCGACTCGATGTAGCCGAGATCACACAGATCCTCGATGAAGCGCTCACCCAGGCCTTCGATGTCCATCGCACGGCGCGAGGCGAAATGAATGATGGTTTCCTTGCGCTGCGCGGGGCATGAGAGCTCACCCGAACAGCGCCACGCGGCGGCGCCCTCCTCGCGTACCAGCTCCGAGCCGCACACCGGGCAGGCCCTGGGCATGTGCCAGGGATGCGTGCCGGACGGGCGCTTCGCCAGCTCCACCGCCACCACTTCGGGAATCACATCGCCCGCGCGCCGCACGATGACGGTATCGCCGACGCGCACGTCCAGCCGCTGCACCTGATCGGCGTTGTGCAGTGTTGCATTCGTCACCGTGACACCCGCCACCTGCACCGGGGCCAGTCGCGCGACGGGCGTTGCCGCGCCGGTGCGCCCGATCTGGATGTCGATGCCCTCGACGCGCGTGGACTGTTCCTGCGCCGGGAACTTGTGCGCCAGCGCCCAGCGCGGCGCACGCGACACGAAGCCCATCTCGCGCTGGCCG
>CAYWDZ010000110.1:0-5445 GCA_964456255.1 uncultured Steroidobacteraceae bacterium
TGTCCGTGCTCGCCATCGGCGGTGGCATCGGCGGGCTGACCGCGGCCATTGCCCTGCGCCAGCGAGGCTTCTCCGTCACGGTGATCGAGAGGGATCCGGCGTGGTCCGTCTATGGCGTCGGCATCATCCAGCAGGGCAATGTGCTGCGTGCCGCCAAGGCGCTCGGCATCCTCGACCAGTACGTGCAGGCCGGCGTGGGCTTCGATGCGGTGGAGGTCTATGCCCCGAGCGGCATGAAGGTGGCGCGCGTGCCTTCCCACCGGCTGCTGGAAGGCTACCCGGCCAATCTCGGCATTGGCCGTCCGGCCCTGCACAAGGTGCTGGGCGATGGGGCGAAATCCGCCGGCGCGGTGGTGCGCCTGGGTGTGACGGTTGCGGCCCTGCGCGATCGCGGCGATGGGGTGGATGTGCAGTTCTCCGACGGCAGCAGCGGATCATTCGATCTGGTGCTCGGCATCGACGGCGTGCACTCGGACACGCGTTCCATGGTGTTCCCCGGGGCGCCGCAGCCCGAGTTCACCGGCCAGGCGGTGTGGCGCTACAACCTGCCGCGCCCAACATGGCTCGATGCCCTGCTGGCCTACAACGGCCCCACCGGTGTGGGGCTGGTGCCCATCAGCGGCGAGCTCATGTACATGTATGTGACGACGCCGGAGCCGGGCAATCCGCGCTACCCGCATGCGGGCCTCGCGGCGGCCATGCGCAGCAAGGTCGCGAACTGCGCGCCGGCGATCCGCGCCCTGGCGGAGCAGATCACGGATGACGATGGCGTGGTGTACCGCCCGCTGGAGTGGCTGCTGCTCGAGGATCCCTGGTACCGCGGCCGCGTGGCACTGCTGGGCGATGCCGCGCATGCCACGACTCCGCACCTGGGGCAGGGCGCCGGCATGGCCATCGAGGATGGCCTGGTGCTCGCCGAGGAACTGGCGCACCACGATTCGATCGAGGCCGCGCTGCAGGCCTGGTTCCGGCGTCGCTTCGAGCGTTGCGCGTACATCGTGCGCGCGAGCCTGGCCATCTGCCGCGGGCAGTTGGGCCAGGGTCCGCCCGTGGACAATGCCAAGGCCACCGCCGAGATGTTTGCCCTGACCGCACAACCGATCTGAGAGAGCGCCATGAGTCGAGTCACCGAAATCCGCTACGTGGGCTATGGAGTCGCCGACTTCGAAGCCGAACGCAGGTTCTATGTGGAGGAGTGGGGGCTCACTGAAGTGCAGGCCGGGGCCGACATGGCATGGCTGCGCGCCGCGGGCAGCGAGGAGCCGCATGTGGTGCGGCTGCGCCGCTCCGATGCCAACCACGTGGACGTGATCGCGCTGGCTGCGGACAGCCGCAGCGATGTGGAGGCCCTGCACCAACGCATCGTCGCGGCCGGTTGCCGCATCGTGCATGCGCCGCGGAGTCTGGATGCGCCGGGCGGAGGCTACGGATTCCGCTTCTTCTCGCCGGACGGTCTGCCCTTCGAGATTTCCAGCGACGTGGCGCGTGTCGCCGCGCGGCCCATCGACCGCTGGGAGGGAATTCCGCTGCGCATCAGCCATGTGGTGCTGCATTCGCCGAAGCAGCAGGCGCTGGTGGGTTTCTTCACGGATGTGCTGGGCTTTCGCGTGAGCGACTGGCTCGGGGATTTCATGTGCTTCCTGCGCTGCAATTCCGCGCACCATCGCCTGGCCATCCTTCCCGGGCCGCCATGCCTGAACCACGTGGCCTGGGACATGACGGATGTGGACGGCATGCTGCGCGGCGTGGGGCGATTGAAGGCGCGCGGCATCGAGGTGCGCTGGGGGCCGGGCCGCCACACGGCCGGCGACAACACCTTCAGCTACTTCGTTACGCCCAATGGCTTCGCGGTGGAGTACACGGCCGAACTCGAGCAGGTGGACTTCGAAAAGCATGTACACAAGGTGCATCCGCCCACACCGCAGATCATGGACCAGTGGGGCGTTGGCGTGGGCGGCCCGCATGTGATGCCGCATCCCAAACCTGATCCGCATCTGTTCCAGCCCGCAGCCCTCTAGACCATGGCGCTGTTCGAGTACTTCCCGAACTACATCTGGAATCTCTCCGTCGCGATGGCGCTGGAGAGCGGTGCCCGCATCGGCGAGATCGTGGACATGTGCCAGCCGCTGCGCGATGCCGCGGCGCAGGGCGCCGATGCCGGCACGCCGCAGTTCATGGCGCAGTGGGTGCGCGTAGCCGATACGCTCATCGAGCTGGCGCAGGAAGATGAGGCCAGCGGGCGCAACTACTCGGCCTCCACCAAGCTGGAGCGCGCGGCGCTGTACCTGCTGGTGGCCGAACGCATGCAGGCGCAGGGCAGCGCGGGTCGCATGGAAACCTATCAGCGCGCACGCGCGTTGTTCGATCGCTCCACGCGCCTGGGGAAGCTCAATCGCGAGCGCGTGGAGATTGCACTGGAGCGCGGCACCATGCCGGCGCTGTACACGCGCGCGCCCGGAAACGGCCCGCATCCGGTGGTCGTGTACTGCAATGGCCTCGACAGCTGCAAGGAACTGCTGTGGTGGTCGGGCCTGCCCGAGGCGCTGGCCCGCCGCGGCATCTCCACGCTCAGCGTGGACCAGCCCGGCAGCGGCGAAGCCTTGCGGCTGCAGAACCTGCCGGTGGATCCGCACAGCGAGCACTGGGCGTCGCGGGCGGTCGACTGGCTCGCGGCGCGCGCGGACGTGGATGCGCGCCGCATCGGCATGACGGGCATCAGCCTCGGTGGGCATTTCGCGCCGCGCGCGGTGGCCTTCGAGCCGCGCTTTGCCGCCGGCGCTGTCTGGGGCGCGAACCACAACTGGGCCGAGGTGCAGCAACGGCGCCTGAAGCGCGAGGGCGAGAACCCCGTGCCGCATTACTGGGCGCATGTGATGTGGGCCTTCGGGGCCGCCAGCATGGAGGAGTTCCTGGCAAAGGCCGCGGACATGCACCTGAACGGCGTGATGGAGCGCATCCGCGTGCCGTTTCTGGTCACGCATGGCGCGAAGGATCGGCAGATTCCCCTCGATTACGCGCGCCAGAGCCACGACCAGCTGGTCAATTCCCCGGCGCGCGAATTGAAGATCTTCACCGGGCGCGAGGGCGGCGTGGAGCATGTGGGCGCCGACAACATGTCGTACGCGCGCGATTACATTGCCGACTGGTTTGCCACCGTGCTCGGTGGCCACACGGGTTGAGGAGAACACGATGAAGGAAGCACCGGTAAGGCGCATCGTCACGGGCCACGACCAGGCCGGGCGGGCCATCATCCAGCAGGACGGGCCCGTGCCACGCGTGCAGCGCATCGGTGGGCCGCATGGTCCGCTGTTCTTCGAGGTGTGGAACACGCGCGCTACGCCGGCGCCCATCGACCGCACCTCGGGCGAGCCGCCGGAGGAGGGCATCCAGCTCGCGCCACCGAAGCGTGGCACGCGTATCCGCGTGCTGGACATTCCGCCGGAAGACGCCAGCATCGCCAGCCTCACCCCCGAAGAGGCGGCGGCGCATTTTGCCGAAGTCGGTGCGGCGGGCGCCTCCTCGCATGCCGGTGCGGGCACGCGCCATGCGTTCATGCATCGCACCGAGACCATCGACTACGGCATCGTGCTGGAGGGCGAGATCACGCTGATCATGGATGAGGGGGAAACCGTGGCGTACGCCGGGGATATCGTCATCCAGCGTGGCACCAACCACGGCTGGGCCAATCGCGCGAACCGCAACTGCCGCATCGCCTTCATCCTGATCGACGGGCAGTACGAAGATGGCCTGGGCTGAGGGGGCGGCATGAAGCTGGCAAGCAGAAGGCGCGGGCGCGACGGCGAACTGCTGGTGGTATCGCGCGATCTGCAGCAGGCGGTATCTGCCGGACGCATCGCCGCAACCATGCAGGCAGCGCTGGAGGACTGGGAGCTCGCGCGGTCGGCACTGGCTGAGCTGTATCACTCGCTGAATGCGGGCACTGCGACCGGTGCCTTTGCGCTCGACAAAGCGACGCTGGACGCACCATTGCCGCGCGCCTGGCAGTGGCTCGACGGCTCGGTCTTTCCGCAGCACGGCGCATTGATGGCGAAGGCCTTCAACCGTCCCCGCGTCGAGCATGACTTTCCGCTGATGTACCAGGGCATGTCGCATCGCTTCTACGGTCCGCGGGACCCGGTGCCCTTCGTCAGTGAAGACGACAACATCGATTTCGAGGGCGAGTTCGCCGTGATCACGGCGAAGGTGCCGATGGCCGCCAATCGCGACATGGCCGCGGCGGCCATCTGCCTGGTGATGCAGGTGAATGACTGGTCATTGCGGCGCCATGCGGCGCTGGAAGTGAAGACCGGTTTTGGTTGGCTGCTGGCGAAGCCGGCGTGCTCCGCGGCGCCCATTGCGGTCACGCCGGATGAACTCGGGCCGGCATGGCACGACCAGCGAGTACTGGCGGAGCTTGAAGTGCGGCGCGGTGAGGAAGTGTTTGGTCGCGTGCCCGGCGATGAAATGGGCTGCGGGTTCGACGAACTCATCGTGCATGCTGCGCGCACGCGCGAACTTTGCGCGGGCACGATTATCGGATCCGGCACCGTGTCGTCGTCACGTTACGCCGCGACCGGCTCCTGCTGCATCAGCGAGCGACAGGCCATCGAGATGATTGCGCATGGCAAGGCCAGTACGCCCTATCTGAAATACGGCGAACGCGTCCGCATGGCCGCATTCGTGCCGGGCAGCGCCGTGCCGCTGTTCGGAACCCTGGACAACACCGTCGCCGCGAAGTAACCGACGAGATCCAGCTCCCGCGTGCGGCCGCTGCAGGCGGCCGCATCCTGGGCAGCGCGTTCTTGCCAGAGGCAGACGCGTGCGATGTGGCGGGGCGTGGCCATGGATGGTTCCTCAGCGCGACTTCAGCGCACGCAGTGGTTTCTCGGCCCGTGCTTCCGGATCGCGATCCATCCGGAAGGTGATGTGGTTCTCGAGAGTGACAGGTCGGTCGAATCTGGCGTAGTCCGGGTTGAACAGCAGCATCTCGAAGGTCACCATCTCGTTCCCGGCTGCGGTGACGTTGAACTCTCCAATGCACCGATCGGTGCAGCGGTGGTCGGCTGCCTGGGTGAGCGTGTCCTCCTCCAGCCTGCCGGACCAGTCGAGTACGACACTGTCGCCCATGACCATCTGCGAGATGACCCGCGGCGGATACATCGAAAGGCCGAACACCAGCACCGATGGCCGCATGGTGTTGAGATACTCCGTTGCCGATGGCTTGATGTTCATCGGGCTCTGCCGGTAGGGGAGAAACGGCCACTTCGCATTGATGATGCAGTTCACGCCGGGCCCATCGCCCACGCCGCTGCAATCGGCAATGCCATCGACGGAACCACTGTCCGACCCGAGTCGCACCTCGCCCTTGATGCGGTAGCGGCCCGGCAGTCGCCTGAGCCAGGCATCCAGCTCCTTCAGCCGCAGCGCGCGCGTGGCCTCGTCCAT
>CAYWDZ010000110.1:5545-10024 GCA_964456255.1 uncultured Steroidobacteraceae bacterium
TTCTGCCCGTCGAATACCAGGTCGATGTCCATGTCGACGACCGACAGATCGGGCTGGGCAGTGATCAGCGTCACGCGCTCGCAGTCGCCGGGCATGGACGTGCACTTCGAGCGCGACTGCAGGGTGTCGGGCGAGGCCATCTTGCCCACCGCCTTTTCAGCGATGCCCTTGCTGTCGATCAGGATCCAGGAGATGCCCGGCCATCTGGGTTCCTCCGCGCCACCGGGCTGGGGGCGCAAGCCGATGCCCGCGGGGCGCAGCGTGGCATCGGCGGACTCGAACCCGAACAACATGACGGCGGGATTCAGTGTGGAAAGCCCGCCGGGGATTTCCTCGTTGTTGGGCCCGGTGGTGCCGGGCCAGCGGATCCTGAGTTCGCATTGCACGCCCGGCGCCATTCCGAAGCCCACGCACTCCGCGCGGCCCGAGACCTTGCGCAGGTCCTCGCTGCGCCCCTGCGCGTGAAGATCGACACTGCCCTCGACGTAGTACTCGCCGACCAGGCGCGCCAGGAAATTGAAGGGTTCCTGGTACTGCTTGAAGGTGGGAGGCTTGGTCTTGGTGCGCTGGCCTTCGACCAGCACCTCGCTGAGTTCCCGGTCGCGCGCTTGCGCCTGTGGTGGCGACGGTGCGGGTTGTGCCGCCCATGCGTTGCCGGACAGCTGCAGCGCCAGTGTGAAGAGGCAGGTCGCAAAGCCATCCCTGTGCGTGCGGCGGTTCAATGTGCCCCCAATGCCGGAAATAGCGGCCCGACCAATCTGCACGCGTGGCCGGTTCCTGTCCAGATGCGCGACGGGTTGTTCGCCTTGCGGACTCCCCACCGTTGACCGCACAGCGTGACCGCGTAGCATCTGGACTCCTCGTGCACATCCCGCAGCATGGAGGCCGCCCGCATTGAGTGCACAAGTGCCCAGGATCGTTGCATTGCTTGCCTGCATCATGGCTGGTTCAGCCATGCAGGCATCGCATTCGGCCACGCAAACCCTCGATGAAATCGCCGTGGCCGGAC
The DNA here is from genome assembly GCA_964456255.1 of uncultured Steroidobacteraceae bacterium. Lineage (GTDB taxonomy): Bacteria > Pseudomonadota > Gammaproteobacteria > Steroidobacterales > Steroidobacteraceae > ZC4RG30. The sequence goes on from CAYWDZ010000110.1 coordinate 6,555, forward strand.
CGGAGGAGCGCGAGCGCGGCCCTGGTGCCCGGATCAACCTGGGCAATTCCAACCAGGTGACGGTATCGCTGGATGGAACGATCCATGTCGATAATCGCCTGATGCTGGAGCAGGAGCAGATTCGCTTCCTGCGCAAGTCCACCGCCCGGCAGTTGCCGGACCGGGACGACAGGTTCTCCAGGGTCAATCGGCGATTGCACCTTCAGCTTGTGCCTGATCGCCTGATTGCACTCGACCAGCCGTTGATACAGCGGGCCGGCTACGAGATTGCGCCCAATGTGAGTGAGCCCGATGGCGTGCCGGCGCACATCCCGTTTGGACCGGATCTCGCACTGGTAAACCTCGAATACGTGCGGATCGGCGACAGCCCCTATCTGGCGCGCCTGCTGCTGCCCAATTCCATGCATCCGGAGACAAGGCGATGCGAAGCGTTGAATCAGATCAGCGACTTCTGGCCGGCAGACACCCATCCGTACGTCCTGCTGGGCAAGACCCTGAAGGATTGCAATCGTGCTGCCCGGCGTCGTGAGGGTGACCTGGTCTTTGCGGAGAACATTCCGGACGCGGTCAGGCAGTCGGTGCTGGAGCTCTACGACCCGATCGCCTCGCGCGTGGCCAACCGGCTTGGCAGTGAACCGGGCAACCTGTTTGTCGCCTGGTGGCCGGAATCAGCGCATGACGGCTATCGCTTCCAGCTCAGTTGGGCCCGCAACAGCCTGTTGTTGCTGGAAGGTTCTGCCTGGCAGCAGGGGTTCGACGCTGCGCAGCGCGAAGCACTGCGCCTGTCGTTCATGCGCGAACAGATCCAGCGCCGGATCCGGGAAGTGGACTGGCGTGGTCCATTCACCCAGTCCGCGGTGAACTACCTGCTGCTGCTGACCAGCAGCGAGGACGATCACACCACGGCGCGACGGCTCACCCGGGAATTGCCCGGATGGATCACCGGCTGTGCCGGACGATTGCAGACCCAGGCGCCAGGCGGGACAGGCCAGGACGTGACCGCCACCGAATGCGGCCTGGTGCTGCAATTCGTGTACGACGCGGTGGCCCGGTCGAAGTCTGCGGGCAAGCGAAGCATCTACGACACCTGGCGCGAATTGCTGGATGCCGCCTTTCGTCGCAGGCAATCGGGGGCGAGGCCCGCGGAGTTTCTCGCCTCGTCCGCCGATGCCCGGCGCATCGTGAAGGGGCTCGTCGATGGCCACGTGGACTGGTCCGAGTTCGCCGCGGCGCTGGACGGCGTTGGTGTGAAGCTGCGTGTCGCGCCCGGCGCAGCGGCGCCGCAGTATGCGGTTCAGTCGCTGGAGTACTTCAGGGACTAGCGATCGCTCTCGTGCAGGTAGCCCAGGGCGTGTGAATCCGCGAAGTACACCTCGATCCATGCGCCGGACCTGACCAGTACGTAGGCAGTTTCCCCGTCCATTGCGGTCCTCATGACTTCGGCGCCCTCATCCGGACTTGCCATGATCGGGGTGGCTTCCCGCACCTTCCTGCGCGGAAGACGCGGCAGCAATGCCGTCAGACTCTGCTCGGCTGGCTCGTATCCATCCTGCGCAGCCAGCGCCCACCAGTGTGCGGCGCGCGCCTGATCGCGCGGGACACCCGCGCCGGACAGATACATGGCGCCCAGCGAGTACTGGGCATCCGAGTAGCCGCGCTCGGCGGCCCGGGTGAACCACCTGGCCGTCTCGCGCTGATTGGACCGGACTCCACGGCCCATTGAATAGGCGACGCCCAGGTAGTACTCGGCCCAGCCGAATCCCTTCTCGTGCTCGGCAGCCCGGCGGAACCAGGTGACCGCTTCGGCATCATTTCTCCTGATGCCGAGGCCCTTCCAGTACATCAGACCCAGATTCGCCTGGGCAACGTCGAGGCCCTGTTCGGCAGCCTTGCGGTACCAGACCACGGCCTGCTTCGCATCCTGCGCTACGCCGCGCCCGTCGGAGAGCAGCACGGCAAGTTCGTTCTGTGCCCGTGCCATGCCCTGCTGCGCGGCCTTCCGCCACCAGTTCGCCGCAAGTTCGAAGTCCTGTGGCACGCCCTGGCCGCTTTCATGCAGTGCGCCCATGATGAACTGCGCAGCGGCATCGCCCTGGTCCGCCAGTGGCTTCACGATCTGCAGCACGCGTTCGAAATGCCCCGACTGCCATCCCTCATAGGCTTCGGCCAGGGGGCCGACGAGAATGTCCCGGTCCGTGAGGGCGCTCAAGGTGCCTGGCCCGGTCTGTACAGTGCGATTGGCTTCCGGAAGCGGAGTCGGCAAGTCGCCTGGCACCGGCTGTGCGCATACGACCGAGACGCTCAGATTGAAGAGCGCCAACAGGCCAACAACGCGTCGCATCGCCCCTCCCTGGTGATCCAGCTCCCTGCGCAAATTGCGCCCGGCGGGGCTGCTTTTCAAGCTCCGGAACCCTGGCCTGTCTTGTTCAGCTTGCCAACGCGCACGCCCAGCAACCGGATGCGGCGCGACAGGTCCACGCGCTTGAGGTTCAGGCCGGCATGCCGGCGGATGGTCGCCGCGTCGGCCGTCGACGCTTCAACGGTCACATCGCGCGTCACGGTATGGAAGTTGTCGAAGCGCAATTTGATGCCGATGGTGCGGCCTGCATAGCCCTTGCGTGCGAGATCCGCGGCCACGCCTTCGCAAAGGCGCGTGAAGATGGCGCCCAGCTCGGCGCGGTCGTGCACGGCATGCAGGTCGCGCTCGAAGGTGGTCTCGCGGCTGATGCTCACCGGTTCGCGTGAAGTCACCACCGGCCGCTCGTCGCGACCCCAGCTGGCCTCATGCAGCCATGCGCCGTAGCTCCTGCCGAAATGCTCGATGAGCCAGCCGGGATCGCGCGCGGCGATGTCGCCGACGGTGTGGAGGCCCATGCGCTGCAACTTCTCGTCGGTGCGCGGACCGATGCCATTCACCTTGCGGCAGGGCAGTGGCCAGATGCGCGCGGACAGGTCTTCCATCGTCACCGCGCTGATGCCGTTGGGCTTGTCGAACTCGCTGGCCAGCTTGGCGAGCAGCTTGTTGGGTGCCAGGCCGATGGAACAGGTCAGGCGCGTCTCTTCGAAGATGCGCCGCTGGATGTGCCGTGCGAGTACGCGCCCGCCATCTTCATCGCTGCCGGCCACAGCGGTGAGATCGATGTAGACCTCGTCGATGCCGTTGTCCTGGATCACGGGCGCGATCCCGGCAATCGTGCGTTTGAACAGGCGCGACATGCGCCGCACCTCTTCAAAGTCCACCGGCAACAGGATCGCCTGCGGGCACAGCTTCGCAGCCTTCATCAGACCGATGGCCGAGCCCACACCGAACTGGCGTGCCTCATAGGTGGCGGTGGTGGCCACGCCGCGGCCGGTGTAGTCGGCGAGGCGCGGGAAGGCCTCGACGGGAATCTGCCCGGGTGACTCGGCCAGTGCCGCCAGCCGGTCATCTTCCCTGCGTCGCCGGCCGCCGATCACCACGGGCAGGCCCT
>CAYWDZ010000111.1:0-6798 GCA_964456255.1 uncultured Steroidobacteraceae bacterium
GTGATGCGAATGGCCGAATCGGTCTTGTTGACGTGCTGGCCACCGGCGCCGGAGGCGCGGAAGGTATCGATGCGCAGGTCGGCCGGGTTCACCTCGATGTCATCGACCTCATCCAGCTCGGGCAGCACCGCCACGGTGCAGGCCGACGTATGGATGCGACCCTGCGCCTCGGTCTCCGGCACGCGCTGCACGCGGTGCGTTCCAGACTCGAACTTGAAGGCCGAGAACGCGCCGCGGCCAACGACCCGGCTGATGACTTCCTTGTAACCGCCGTGTTCGCCCAGGCTCTCGCTCAGGATCTCCACCTGCCAGCCGCGTCTCTCGGCGTAGCGCGTGTACATGCGGTGAAGGTCGCCGGCAAAGATGGCCGCCTCGTCGCCGCCGGTGCCGGCGCGCACCTCCAGGTAAATGTTGCGCTCGTCGCGCGGATCCCTGGGCAGCAGCAGAAGCGACAGGCCGCGCTCGCGTTCATCCAGCAGGGCCGCGAGGCGCGCCTCTTCCTCCTGTCCCATCTCGCGCATGGCCTGGTCGGAGTCCCCGGCCAGTTCCCGCGCCGCGGCCTGCTGCGCCTCCAGTTCCGTGAAGGTGCGAAAGCCCGTGGCAATGGGCTCCAGCCGGGCATATTCCATGGACAGGTCCCGGAACTGATCAGAACCACCGGCAAGCGAAGGATCTGCCAGCAACCTGCCCACTTCTTCGAATCGGTCGGATGTCTTTTCCAGTTTTTGGCGGATCGAGGCTTTCATGGGCGGCACAGGCTATAGTTGCGCGATGATGCCTGATACCTCCCGCGCCTTCACAGTGGTCCTTGCTGGCGTAGTGATTGCCTGCCTGCAAGTGCCGGGCAAGGCACACGCCGCGCCAGCCCCCGCGGTCAGCGCGCGTGCGGATTCCCGGGGCGAGTCCGAGTTGCTGATGGCAGCGGAGATGTCCCTGCGCAAGGGCGATTGTCGCGCCGCCAGCGAGAATTACCTGGCCGCGGCACTGGCTTCGAAGGAAGTGGAGGTTGCCTCGCGGGCCGCGCAGATTTCCATCGGTTGCAATCAGCTGGCCACGGCGCAGTCGGCCACGGCGCGCTGGCGCGAACTGGATCCATGGAATGGTCAGGCGGCGCTGGCGGCAGCGCTGGTCGCTCTGAAACGCTACGACCTGGACAGGGCGCGCGAGGCGCTCACTGCCTGGCGCGAATCCGGTTCTGCCGGGAGCCAGGATCCGCTCGCGTTCGCGGAAACCCTGAGCGAGGAGGCGGATGCCAGCGCACTGTATCGCGTATTCACCGATGTGCTGGTGGGCAAGGACCCGGCCCCCGAGGTGCTGCTGGCGCAGGCACGGCTGGCATTCGCAGCGCAGAACATGCAGGCGGCGCGCAGCGCCGCGCAGAACGCGCTCAAGCTGGATGCGGGCATTGCCGAGGCGCGCAGCATCGAACTGCGCGCACTGTCCGTGCTCGGCGAACATGACGCTGCCATTGCCGGCGCACGCAAGCTGGATCCGAAATCCGCCGCGGCTGGCGACAGCTTCCTGCTGTCGGATCTGCTCGATTCGGCCGGCCGGGATGTGGAGGCGCAGGAGGAGCTTGAGCGGCTGCTCAAACAGACGGACACGCGACCGGGTGCGCAGCAGCGCCTGATCGCCATGGCGTTTCGCAATGGCGATCTGGACGGCGTCGAGAACCAGCTGGAGTCGCTGCTGGCCGAGCGCGGCAATTCGGCGCTGGCAGTCCTGTATTTCGCGCAGCTGGCCGAGCGCCGCGGGGACGATGTGCGTGCCGTGCAGAGCTATAGCCTGCTCATTGATGGTCCGCTGGGTCTTTCCGCACGCCAGGCGGCAGCGCAATTGATGATCAAGCACGGCGACATCGAGAGCGCAGTCTCGCTGCTGGATGACTATGCGGAGCAGAATCCGGACGCAGCCCTGGAAGTGGGCGTGTCGCGCGCCACGATGCTGGCTGAATCCGGCGACCTGAAATCCGCGCTTGGCACCCTCGATACTCTGGACAAGGCTTATCCGGGCTATCCGAGCCTGCAGTATGCGCGCGCCACAGTGCTGGAAATGAGCGGCAAGACCAGTGATGCCGTGGCGCAGTTCGAGAAGTCGTTGAAAGAGCGTCCGCAGGATCCGGAGCTGATGAATGCGCTGGGCTTCACCATGGCCGATCACAAGCTGAAGCTGGGCCGCGCCGAGGATCTGGTGCGGGCGGCGCTCGCAGTCTCGCCCGACAACCCGGCCATACAGGACAGTCTGGGCTGGGTGCTGTACCGGCGCGGCAAGAACGCGCAGGCACTGCCCGTGCTGGCGCGCGCCTGGCAGAACAGCGGTGATGCAGAGATTGGCGCGCACTATGGTGAGGTGCTGTGGAAGAGTGGCGACGAAGGCAAGGCGCGCTATGTCTGGCAGGAGGCCTTGAATGCCGATCCCACGCGTACGCACCTCATTGAAACCATGCAGCGGCTAACCGGCGAGGATGTGCCTTCGCGCTGACGCCATGCGCGGATCGTGGCCAGCCGCCTGCCTTGCCTTGCTGCTTGCCGGTTGCGCAACGACGCGGCTATCGCATGAGCCGCTGTCAGCCGCAGCCCAGGAAGCACTGTTGCAGGACCTGCCCGGCTACCAGTTCGACGGGCGTGCGGCCGTGCGGGTGGGTGAAGACGGATCGACCCCATCGCTGTCCTGGAGACAGCAGGCCGCGGAATCGCGACTCCGGCTGACAAGTCCGATCGGCACGGGCGGCCTGATTCTCAGATACAGCCCCGACTCACTGCGGATCACGAGCAGTCGCGGCGAGGAGTACTCGGGCGATGAAGCTGCAGCGATCCTTTCCGATCAACTTGGGTTCGTACCGCCATTTGATGCCTTGCGATACTGGGTGCTGGGTCTGGTGGCGCCGGGTGAAGCCCCGACCGATCGGCAGACCAATGCGGCTGGGCGCGTGGCTGAAATGACCCAGCTGGGCTGGCATATCCGGTATGAGCGCTGGACGGCGCTCGCCACTCGCACGGGTGAAGTGCAGCTTCCGCAATTGCTCACCGCCACCCATGCCGAGGTAAGGCTGAAGCTGGTGGTGAATCGCTGGAAGCTGCAGGCTGCCGACTGAATGCGGTATCTCGCCCCTGCCAAGCTGAATCTGTTTCTCCACATTACCGGCCGTCGAGCCGATGGCTACCATGATCTGGAGACGGTGTTCCAGCTGATCGACCTGCATGACGTGCTGACGATCGATTCGAGAATTGACGGTCAGATCGTGCGCGAGCCCCCGCCCACCGATCCCGTGCTCACGGGGCTGAGTGACGAAGAGGATCTGACCGTACGCGCGGCGCGGCTGTTGCAGCAGGTGAGTGGCACGCGTCTGGGCGCCAGCATCCATGTGGAGAAGCACATCCCTGCCGGGGGCGGCCTGGGTGGTGGCAGTTCCGACGCCGCCTGCGTACTGCGTGCGCTGAATGCGCAATGGGGGCTGCATTGGCCGCTCGAGCGTCTGGCGGAGTTGGGTCTTTCTCTGGGATCGGATGTCCCGGTGTTCGTGCACGGGCGCAATGCCTTCGCCAGTGGTCGGGGCGAGCAGCTCTGGCCGGTGTCTCTACCAGGGCGATGGTTCCTGATCGTGGATGTCGGCGTGACCATCCCGACCCGGGAGCTGTTTGCCGCTCCGGAATTGACGCGCGACTCGCCGCCCCTCAACATTCGCGCGCTGCCGCGCGATGGCGGTCGCAATGACTTCGAGCCGGTGGTTCGTGCACGGTATCCGCGAATCGCGCAGGTGTTCACTGAACTGGCATCAGTTGGTCCGCGATTGACAGGTACCGGCGGCTGCGTCTTTGCGGCCTTTGATACGCCGGCTGCAGCCGAGTCAGTGGCAGCGGGTCTGCCTGCCCACTGGCGGACCTGGGTCGTACGCGGATTGGAGTCCTGAGTACTGGGGTGTCGCCAAGTGGTAAGGCAACGGGTTTTGATCCCGTCATTCGGAGGTTCGAATCCTCCCACCCCAACCACGATGCGCTTGCCTCGTCCCGCACGGTGCCTGCGGGTGCAATAGCTCTTGCTTGGTTGATCAGTCAGGCAGTTGCGGCTGACTGCGTCCCATCTGCCCGCCTGGACCATGATGCCGGGCCCGGTACTCGCGCGGTGACAGCCCAAAGCGCCCGCGGAAGCTGCGGCTGAAATGTGGTGCGCTGTTGAAACCCCACTCAAAGGCGATCTCCCCGATGGAGCGTCCGCGCCAGCGTGCGTCAGTGAGCTGATGGGCAACTTCCTCGAGGCGTCGCCGCAGGATATAGGCGGACACGGACTCCTTCTCTGCCGCAAAGATCCAGCGCAGGTAGCGGGCCGACACGTTCAGAGCCCGTGCAATCTTCTGTGCTCCCAGCTCGGGATCGCGCAGGTGCTGCTCGATGAAGCGGCGCGCCTTGGCATAGCGGTTGCCGACCACCGTGGAAGGGGCAATCAGCTTGCCGAAGGTCAGCGAGTAGCTGATGGCGACCAGCTCAAGAACCTGGCGGGAGAGACTTTCCTGAACCGCGGGGGGCAGGGGGCCGCGGTCGCTGCCGCACAGACTGGTCAACAATGCGGTCGTTGCAGGTGCGGTAGCGCAGGATCCAGGCAGGCGGCGCCCGCAGGATTGCTCCGGCGAAGACATGTGTCCCTGCAGGGCCCGTGCCGGGATGCGCAGCAGAATCAATTCGGATTGTTCCAGCATGAAGTGCGAATGCGGTGTGGAGTTGTCGCACAGAGCCAGATCGCCAGGCTGCATCGTGGCCTCCTGCCCATACTGCGAGATGGTCCCGGTTCCGCGTAGCTGCACGATCAATGAAAAACTATGGACGCTTCTGGTGCCTGACGCGAGCGAGCAGTTGATGGAACTGCCGATGCACGACAGTCGTGCGAAACGCAGCGGGCCAAGTTCACCTGTCTCGATTGCGGCGTTGAAGCGCTCCACGTCGGAAGGGATGATCTCGGTCCACTCGAACTCTGCGCAGAATTGCGCGATCCACGCTGCGACGCGGTTGCGAGACGCGAGCCCCGCTGGTCTGACGGATTCCGCAGTCACTCCCTGTGAAGTCCGGTCATATACCATATCTGATCTATCATACAAGATCAGCCGGGAAGCAAGGCAACGCTGGCCAGGGTTGCGCGGGGCGAAGATCACCCTGGGTTCAGTCGTCGTTCCGTCGGGACGTCGCGAACCGGCGTCCGCGATACCCCGGGCTGCCGTGAATAGGATGTTGATTGATCTTGCCGGGGGGGGCTGGTCTGGGGCTGGTGGGCCCTGGTCGAATCCGTGACTGGTGCGGGTAGTCGATGGCAGGCTGCCAGTGCAGCCTTTCGCACCCGCCAGCATCGGCTCTATTTAAAGGAGTGGCCGCTTCGCTCGTCAAACGCCAGGTTCACTTCAGCGCCCCGTGATGATGGCAGCCAGATCCTGATTGGAAACGCCAAGTGCTAGCAGCGACCTGACCAGCAGGTCCAGGGAAACAGTGGGATCGCCGGCTTCCATCTTGGCCACGCGCGGCTGACTGGAGCGAAGCGACATGGCCAGGGCCATCTGCGTCAGGCCGTGATCCTTGCGCCGTGTGCGCAGGCCTTCCGCGAGCTTCAAGCGAAGTTCGGTGTAGGCTCTTTCCTTGGCCTTCCTGACGGCCACGGCTTTCTTCTCGGGTCGTTGCTGGGCTCTCGGCTTGCTCTTGTCCGCCATCATCGCACCCCTTGGCCTTGCGTCTGCTTGCCCTGGCAGGTCAGTGTGAACCTGCGGCTTCCGGTGGACCTGGAAGTGCGGGTGCACTCCGCGACACTAAGTCAACGCGGAGCGGAAGCTTGTCTGATGGGGCAGAGATATTTGCCAAACCACTCAGGTCTGTCTTTGGGGGCCCGTGCCGGCCTCAACCAGGTTGCCGACAACTCCAGAGGCGATGGATTGGACACGTAGCCTCGGGAGCAGCAGCGCGGTTCGTCCGGCTAGTTGGGACGATCATCCGTTCTTTCCGGTCTCCGAGCGCGGACTGGAAGTCGTTGATTGCTGTCGGTTTCGATGTTGTTGCGGCATTTCCTCACATCTCCTGCAGGCAAATCGCATTGCCGTTGCCGGCAAGTGGCCCTGATTGTGCCAGCGTATCGTCGCCCAAGCCGGATTCGAACAATTCTTGGGGGGGCACAAGTGTTTAGAAATGTTGCATGCGCGTCATATGCACGCGCGTCTATGGCTGCCGTTATGGGTGTGACGGCAATGTTGCTTTGGTCTTCCGCGCCGCGAGCCGCTGAGGCGGCTGCTGATGCGGATGCTGAAGACGATCTGGAACTCTCAGAAGTCCAGGTCACCGGCACACGCATTCAGCTGCCAAACGTGACCGCAGCAAATCCTGTTACGTCCATTACCGCTGAGGAAATGGCGCGCCTGGGCATTGTGAACGTGGCCGACGCGCTCACCACCCTTGTGCCCCAGAACATTTCGACCTACATGCCCACGCTGACCGGTGATGACCAGGCAGGCAGAGGCGGTGCCGGCATGGAAGGCCTGGACCGCGGCTCGTTCTTCATCGGCAACACGATTGCGAACCTGCGTGGCCTTGACCCCACATTCGGCTCACGCACGTTGACGCTGATCGATGGTCGTCGCGTGAACTCCACGTCCAACCAGGCAGACGTGGTTGACCTGAACATCATCCCCTCGAACCTGCTCGAGCGCATGGACGTGGTGACCGGCGGTGCTTCGGCTACCTATGGCTCCGGCGCCATGGCTGGCGTGGTCAACCTGGTGCTGAACCGCCGCCTGAACGGCATCAACCTGGACATGGACTACGGCATCAA
>CAYWDZ010000111.1:6898-10022 GCA_964456255.1 uncultured Steroidobacteraceae bacterium
CAGTTCGCGCCTACCGGCACGATCTATTTCAACAACGCCAATGTGACCTCGGACGTGCGGTTCAATGAGGAAGGCACCGATCTCGAGGAATACGCGCTGGGCTTCCGCGGCGGCACGGGCAGCAACGCGATCAACGGTGATGGGCCGCTGGCTACGTGGTACACGACCATGCGCCCGTCCTCGGAGCGCAAGTCGATCTTCATGAATTTCGAGTACGACATCAGTCCGCGCACCACGGCCTACATCCAGGCCAACTACGCGAGGACCGATGGACTGAACCGCAATGCCTATACCACCGGTACCTACTGCGTGCGCTTCAACTCGCAGGGCGCTTCGCGGGTACTGGGCGCGACGTTGAGCGTTGGCCAGACCGTCTGGTTTGGAGTAACTGCTCCGAACTATCTCACCGATTATCCCGTCGGCGGATCGCCCGGCGCGCGGATTGACCCGGCCACCTATCCCCGCAGCACCGCCTGGAGCATCGCGAATTTCCGTACCTGGATGGAATGGTCGGGCGGCGTCATGGGCAATCCTGCGTCCACCTTTGGCATGCCCTACTGGATTCTGGTGAGCGACGCCAATATGGCCAACGGGAGCGTGAACAAGTACGGCGCCACCCTGACAAATGCCCCAACGACCGCGCTTTACTCATTTGGTGTGAACAACAGCAAGGCGACCCCGATCTGGCAGCGCGTCATCTTCGCCTCCCCCACTGTGAGTGCGGGCAACGGCAACGTGTACTGGTGGCTGATCGGAGCGGTGCTCAATCAGGGCTTCGACGACCCCGGCACTCCCGCGAACCTGCCCCAGATGGGTCGCAACGCCTACGCGTTCCTGAACAACCTGAGCCCCGATGCGCAGTCCCAGATGATCAATGCCTTCGGTAGCGGCAGCACCTACGGCAATATCGTCGACCCGAAGACCGGAACCCTGCTGACGGGCGCGAACACCACCGCTGGTGGCAGTGCCGCGACGGGTCTGGACACCCTCTACGGCCCCAGCGCGTGCGAGGGCTTCACGGCACTGCGCAAGGTCTGGAGTCCGCAGTTCCAGCAGTACACCACCCAGGTGCAGGAGCCGTGGCGCACCGTGGCCGGCGTTCGCGGCCGATTCGGTGGCGACTGGCGTTGGGAAGGCTACGTTCAGTATGGCAAGACCGACAGCCGCTCATCGCAGAACAACGTCGCGACCAACTTGCGGCTGGCGATGGCGATCGATGCGGTCATCGATGACCGCGTGGGTTCTGCGACCTATGGTCAGCCCATCTGCCGCGTGGTCCGCGACGGCGTCCCGGTCATCGATTACCAGGGCCGCCCGGTATCCGAGCTGGCTGAGTTGCAGGCGCTGGCCGCCAATTGCCAGCCGATCAACCTGTTTGGCAATGAATATGCCAGCTCTTATGTGACTCCCGGCTACGAGGCCTTTGCGTCGGCCACCTACGACGCTGCAGCCATGCAGCAGGCGGCTATCGACTACGCGTTTGTCGAGAGCGTGTCCTCGGGCTGGAACGACCTGGGAACCTTCAACTTCAACACCTCGGGCACCTTGATGGACGGCATCGGTGCCGGTCCGCTGACGGGCGCGTTTGGTCTGGAAATCAGCCAGAACCGCACGGTGAACGTGGGCACCCAGGGGACGGCCTCTTACTACGAGCGTGCGGACCTGGCCAGCGCCTGGGCCGATGCGTTCGGCGGCAAGACGCGTACGACGGAAGCCTATACCGAGCTGAACATGCCCTTGGTCAGCGGCCAGGAAGGCATCAACCTGTTCTCGCTGAACCTGGGCGCGCGCTACACCTCGTACTACAACAAGGGTGGAGCCGGCACCACCGGGGCGCACGCCACGCAGAACGTGTTCAACTGGAAGTTCCAGACGGTGTATGAGCCGTTCGAGTGGGTGCGCCTGCGCATGACGCGTTCACGCGATCAGCGCGCCGCTGGCTTCCGTGACCTGTTCATCCAGCAGCCGGGCCTGCCGGATCAGTTCGCCGGCACGAACCCCTGGCGCGAGTACAACCCGGATAGCGATGAGGCTCGGCAGGAGCGCTGGGGCCAGATCCGTGCGGGCAATCCGGACCTGAAGCCGGAGAAGAGCGACACGCTGACCCTGGGCCTGGTGCTGTCGCCGGGCGGGTGGGCGCAGGGCATGCGCTTCTCGGTTGACTACTACGACATCCGCGTGAAGGACGCCATCGGCACGCCGTTCATCAGCAGCACGACTTCGGTCATCCAGAGCTGCTGGCAGAACAGTGCCGACGCGACCGGCACCCTGAATCATGACCCGAGCACAACGGATCCGAGTCTTAGCAACGGTGCCATCGACTACGACTTCTTTGACAAGTCGCTCGGTGTGTATCCGTGCCGCGAGATTGCGTTTGGAACGGACGACGAGGGCAACGTCAATCTGCAGGACATCCTCAACTACAACTCTGCCCGTCCGGTGAACCAGCTGCCTTATCAGCGGCGCGGCCTGGATCTGTCGTTGAACTACAACTTCCCGCTTAACCGCGCGTTTGAAAGCCTGCCGGGGTCGGTCTCCCTGACTTTGCGCGGCACGCGGGCGCTGGAAGCCTCCGGCCTGCAGATCAACAGCTCCCTGGCCAACACGCCGGCCAACTGCACGGCACAGGGTGGAACGTACAGCGACTTCAACTGCTACATCCCGGTCAACGCGGTGGGCCAGATCCGCAGCAGCGTATTCGTGCCCGGCGTGGCGGCCTCGCCGAAGTGGTCGGGCAATTTCTCGGCCTCGTATCTGATGGGTGATCTGACCACGACACTGTCGGCTCGCTACATCGGCGGAGCGAACCTGGACAACACCTGGTGCGATGCCTCTCAGGCAGCCGAGGGGTGCCCCAACTACCAGGATGAGAACGGCAACTTCCTGTCGGGCAGCGTGGACAACAACCGCGTGAAGTCCTACTTCAACTTTGCCCTAAACGGGTCGTACAACCTGAAGGTCGGCAACATGCGCCAGTTCCAGCTGTTCGGGTCGATCAACAACCTGTTCGACAAGAGCCCGCCGTTCACCGGCGGCGGCATCTCGGGCGCCAGCTCGCAGTATCACGACATCATGGGTCGTTCGTACCGCTTTGGCGTGCGGATGAGGTTCTGATTCGCCGGGA
>CAYWDZ010000112.1:0-9987 GCA_964456255.1 uncultured Steroidobacteraceae bacterium
TCCTTCCTTGAAGACTATCTGCAGGCACATGGGCGTGACTGGGAGCGCTACGCCTGGGTGAAGGCGCGTGCCATCACGGCCACGGCGCGATTTGCCGAGCTGCATGCAGAGCTGATCCGGCCGTTTGTATTCCGCCGCTACCTGGATTTCGGCGTCTTTGAATCCCTGCGAGAAATGAAGGCGCTGATCAGTCGTGATGTGCAGCGGCGCGACCGGGCCGGAAGCATCAAGCTCGGGGCCGGCGGAATCCGCGAGATTGAATTCATCGTGCAGGCTTTCCAGCTGGTGCGCGGTGGCCATGACGCTTCCCTGCGGGAGGCTTCACTGCTGACCGTGCTGCCGCGGCTCGCCAGGGAGCGCCTGTTGCCAGTCGCGGCCGTGAACGAATTGCAGGAGGCCTATGACTTCCTGCGGCGGCTCGAGAACTGCGTGCAGATGCAGGACGACGCGCAGACGCATGAACTGCCGGCCGAGCCACTGGCGCGGGCACGCATTGCAGCGGTGATGGGCTTTGCCGACGTGCCTGCGATGGAAGCCGCGTTCGGCGGCCATCGCGCGCGCGTGGAAGCGCATTTCACCGCGCTGTTCAGCGACAGCCAGGCAAAGCCGGCTGTCGCACTGGATCTGTCTGCCCTGTGGGAGCCAGGCCTGGATCGCGCCCCGCTCATCGAGCTGTTGAGCCGCTTCTGCGACGATGGCGCGGCGCTGCTGACGCGCCTGGAAGAGCTGGTCCATGGCGGCCGCATCCGCAGGCTCGACGAGATCGGCAGACGCCGCCTCAAGGTGCTGCTGGAGCGGCTGCTCGCCGAGCATGATGCCGCGCGTGATGCCGATGCACTGCGCCGGATCTTCGGCGTCCTCGAGGCCATCGGGCTGCGCTCGGCCTACTTCTCGCTGCTGGTGGAAAACGCTCGCGCCCGCGAAAGACTGATCGAGGTTGCGAAGCAGGGCGACTTCCTGGCCGCGCAACTGGCGCGCAATCCGGGCCTGCTCGACGAGTTGCTGGGAGAGCGCTGGCTCAGTGGCCTGTCGGATCGCGCCGCGCTGGCAGCCGAGCTGGGCGCGCGACTGGCCGATCTGCCGCCGGAGGACATCGAACGGCAGGTGGAGCAGCTGGCGCGCTTCAAGCAGGCCGCAGTCTTTCGCATTGCACTGGCGGATCTTTTCGGGCACCTGCCCCTGATGCGGGTCAGCGACTGGCTGACCGAGATTGCCGGGCTCATCGTCGAGGAAGTGATGGCGCTCGCGCTGCGCCAGACCAGTGCGCAATACGGCCAGCCGTGTTGCACGGATGCTGGTGCGCGCAGGCCGGTGAAGATTGCGGCTCTGGCCTACGGCAAGTTCGGTGGCTACGAGCTGGGTTACGGTTCCGACCTGGATCTGGTGTTCCTGCACGACAGCGCCGGCGAGCAGCAGGAGACCGACGCGGCAACGCCGGTGGACAACCAGGTGTTCTTCCTGCGCTATGCCCAGCGCCTGATCCACCTGCTGACCATGCACTCGCCCGCCGGCCGGCTGTACGAGATCGATGTGCGGCTGCGACCATCGGGCAAGGGCGGCATGCTGGTCACCAGCATCGAGGCCTTCCGTCGTTACCAGTTCGAGGAAGCGTGGACCTGGGAGCACCAGGCACTGCTGCATGCGCGCGCCGTGGCCGGCGATGCCGCGCTCATGCAGTGCGTAGAACAGGTGCGGGTGGAAGTGCTCGAGAAGGCGGTGCGGCGTGGCGACCTGCGCGAGCAGATTCGCAGTATGCGCGATCGGCAGCGGCGCGAGCTGGCGCAGGGCGGGGAGGGGCAGTTTGATCTGAAGCATGATCGCGGTGGTATCGCGGATATCGAGTTCCTGGCCCAGTACTGGGCGCTGCGCTGGGCCGCGGACTATCCGCCCGTGGTGCACTATCCGGACACCATCCGCCAGCTGGAGTCGGTGGCATCCATCGCACTGGTTCCGCAGGAGATCGTGGACAAGCTGGTGCAGGCCTACCAGCACTATCGGCTCGCCGCGCATCGGCGCGCGCTGGAAGGCCAGAGCGGACCGGTCGATGCAACCGAATACGAGGCTGATCGCGCGGCCGTGGCGGCAATCTGGCGCACCACGATGGAGGAGCCCGTATAATCCCGTGGCCATGTCCCAACCCGCCACATTGCTGCAGGCCAATGCTTCCCGTGTCTATGAAGTGGAGGAGTCCGACCTGCCGCTTTCCTGCCCGATGCCGCAGATGAGCCTGTGGAACTCTCATCCGCGCGTCTACCTGCCGATCGAGGAGACCGGCAGCGCCAAGTGCCCCTACTGCGGCGCCGAATTCACGCTGCGTCGCTGATCCTCGCGCCCGCAGCCTCAACCCGCCGGTACCGGTCGTGCTGAGCGGCGAGACCCCCCAACAATTGAAATTGCTGCGCACCGCCATGCGCGGTCCTGCCGGCCAGGGCGCCATGCATGCCAATGCGCAGATAGATGCCGCCGTGACCTTGCTGTGGTTCGAACCGCGCTACTGGATCAGTCGCAATGCGGTGGTGGCCCGTCATGCCGGGCGCAAGGGCGTGGCGCTGGTATTCGAGCAGGCAGGCACGCGCTATGTGCTGCGCCATTATCGGCGTGGCGGGCTTGCCGCCCATGTCAGCCACGATGACTACCTGTGGCTGGGTGAATCCCGCACCCGTTCGCTGGCGGAACTGCGCCTGCTGCTGTCGCTGCACTCCGCCGGGTTGCCGGTTCCCAGGCCAGTGGCGGCGCGCTATGAACAATCCGGAATTGCCTACCGCGCCGACCTGATTACCGAGGAGCTCTCCGGCACCTGCACGCTGGCCTCGCGCCTGGCAGCCGGGGAAGTGGGCCTGACAACATGGACTGCCATAGGCCGCTGTGTCCGGCTGTTTCATGATCACGGCGTGTGTCACCCGGATCTGACTGCGCACAACATTCTGCTGCGTGGCGATGATGAAGTGTTCCTGGTGGACTTCGACCGCGCCACCCGGCGCCGCAAACCCGGCCTGTGGCGGGATGCAAATCTCGCGCGACTGCGCCGCTCGCTCGATGCGCTGGACGATGTGCGCAGCGAGCGGCGTTGCGGCGATACCGAGTGGCAGTGTCTGCTGGCCGCCTGGTTGTAAGGTGAGCGGTGCCAGCGTGCCGCGCCGTTTCTATTCACTGCTGCTGTACGTTGCCCTGCCTTTCGCAGCGCTGCGATTCGTGTGGACTGGATGGTGCAACCGGGCGAATCGCGGCAGCCTGCGCGAACGACTCGGATTCGCCCTTGAGCCACGCGCCGATCATCCCCTGTGGTTGCACGCCGCGTCGATCGGCGAGGTGCGCTCCCTGGCGGTGCTGCTGCGCCTGCTGCACCGTGCCGGCTTCACGCTGCTGGTTACGGTCGGAACGCCGGCTGGCCTGGCCACCGCGCGTCAGTTGTATCGGGATCTGGAGAGAGTGAGCCTGCAGGCCGCTCCCTGGGATCTACCCGGCGCCGTCCGCCGCTTCCTGCGCGCAGTCCAGCCCAATGCCGGCGTGTTCGTGGAAACCGAGCTGTGGCCGAATCTGCTGCATGCCGCGCGGCATGCTGGCGTGCCGCTGGGGCTGGTCAGCGCGCGCCTCTCGGAGCGGTCCCTCAGAGGCTATCTGCGCTGGGCACCCGGATTGATGCGCGACACCGTGCGCGCCTTCACCGCAATTGCCGCACAGACAGAGGCTGATCGTGAACGCCTGGTGAAACTGGGCGCCGATCCTCAGGTGGTGAGTGTCAGCGGCAGTCTGAAGGCTGAGCTGCACGTCCCGCACGAGATAGCGAAGCTGGGCGCGGCCTGGCGTGAGCAATGGGCGCCGCAACGGCCGCTCTGGATCGCAGGCAGTACCCATGCGGGAGAGGAGAGCATCTGCATGGCCGCGCAGCAATTGCTCCTCGGTTCCGCGCGACTGCGAGGAGCAAGTCCACCATTGCTGGCGCTGGCACCGCGTCACCCGCAGCGCTTTGACGAGGTCGCGCGCGAGCTCGCCGCGGCGGGTCTCGCGTTTGCGCGAAGTGGCAAACCACCAGCCACGATTCCGCGGGAACTCGAGGTGGTGCTGGTCGATGAGATGGGCGCACTGCTCGGCTGGTATGCGGCGGGCGACGCAGCCTTTGTGGGCGGCAGCCTGGTGCCGGTGGGAGGCCACAACCTGCTGGAGCCCGCAGTGCTGGCCAGACCCGTGCTGGCGGGGCCTCACGATGCGAATGCGCCGGAGGTGGCGCGCCGGCTGCGCGATGCGGGCGGTCTGATCGTTGTGGAAAACGCGCAGCAGCTGGCGTACGAATTGAACACCCTGTTCATCGAACCCCAGCTGGCGCGTGCGCGCGGCGCCCGTGCAAGTGCCGGTGCGCGGCCCGAAGAGTTGGGTTCCCGCAGCGCGCTGGAACTCGTGCGGCGACTGCTCGCCGCACGCAGCAGCTGAATTACGGAGTGCCGGGCCCCTGCGAGGGCGCAGTCAACCAGCTGTTGATCTTCTCGAGCGTGGTGCGGTCGAGGCTGCCGTTGGCGAGCTGCAACGAGATCAGATCATTCAGGTACTGGTACTTCGCGCTCGAATAGGAAGTCTCGGCCTGGATCAATTGCTGGCGCGAGTTCAGCACATCGACGATCGTGCGCGTTCCCACTTCCATGCCGGCCTCCGTGGCCGTGAGCGCGGTGCGGCTTGATTCCAGCGCCTGGCGCAGCGCCTGGACGCGCGCGATGTCGCTGATGACTCCCAGGTAGGCATCACGCGTCTGGCGTTCCGTATCGCGCGTGACGCGCTCCAGGCGCTCCTTCGCGGCGATCCAGCGCTGCTGGGCCTGGGTCGCGCGGGAGTTGTTGCCGTACCCCAGGCCATTCAGGTTCATGCTGAAGGAAAGCCCGATCGACTTGCCGTGGGTCTTGGACGCATTGGTCGTGAAGATGTCCGGGTCGGGCGGAACGCCGGGCTGGGTGCGGTTGCCGCTGCTGTCCGAAAAGCTCTTGCTGGCGTTGAGCGAGATCTCGGGCGCGAAGGTGCCATAGGCGCTGCGCACGTTGTCACGGGCAATGTCGGCAGCCAGGCTCTGGGAAAGCAGATTCGCGTTCTGGTCCAGCGCCGACTTCACCCAGGCGTCCGCACTGGCCGGATCCGGCGACAGCAACGGCATGTCCGCAGAGGGTTCATTCAGCGAGCCCGGCAAACCCCCGATCGTGGCGCGCAGCTGTTCTTCCACGCTTGCCAGCGAGCGCTTCGCGCCAATCACGTTGGCGGCCGCATTGTCCCGCGCAGCCTGGGCTTCCTGCACTTCGGTCTTGGCAAACAGGCCAACTTCGAAGCGCTGTTCCGCCTGTTCGAACTGGCGGGTGAAGGCATCGCGGGCGGCTTCCTGCGCGCGCACGGTGTCCTGGGCCTGCAGCACCGCGAAGTACTGCTGCGCCACACGCTGCACCAGCTGCTGCTGTGCATAGTGGAAGTTGGCCTCGGCCTGGGCGACCACGCGATTGGACGAGGACAAGGCCACGAAATTCTGCATGGAGAACAGCGTCTGGCGTATCGACAGGCTCCACTGCGTCGTCTTGGTCGAGCCGCTGCCATCCTGGCTGCTGGTGGTTGGCACGGGGTTGTCGCCAAACGTGAATTGCGAGTAGCCGGTGCCGTCGCTCCAGGACTTGGACTTGCCGGCGCTTGCCGACAATCCGGGCATCAGGTTTGCCCAGGCCTGCGGGCGCGCCTCCAGATCGGCGCGACGGGTGGCCTCGGCCTCGCGGATCTGTGGGTCGTTCTCCAGCGCCTGGTCGAACACCGACAGCAGATCCGCGCCGGCGGCCGGCAATGCAGCAGCGAGCAGTGCGATGCCACCCATTGCTGACCAGAACTTTCCGTGTTTCATGAAACTGATTCCCCGGATATGTGTTGCGTGATTGGAGATCGGAAGCCGTGTGCCTGCTGCGGGTACCCGTCTGCCACTAGAACTCGAAGCGGCTGGTTGTCGCAGCATGATCCAGCGGATCGATGACTGTTTCGAACAGGCTGCGCACCTGCGACTGACCTTGCTGGTCCTTGCTGAACAGGCGCGCTTCCATCACCGGCGCATTGCCCGTGGTCACGAACAACCGGCCCTGTGGTGCCAGCAGCGATTCGAAGCGCGCGTCGTACTGTGGCAGTGAGCCGGTCAGCACGATCACGTCCCACGCCGGCTGGGTCGACTGCCATGCAAAGACATCCGCTTCTTCGACTTCGACATTGCCGATGCCCGCACCTTGCAGATGGGTGCGGGCCAGGCTGGCCAGCGCGGGGCGGATTTCCAGGCTATGCACCTGGTGCCCCAGCAGTGCCAGGCAGGCAGTCAGGTAACCCGAACCCGTGCCGATCTCCAGCACCCGGTCCGCGGGGCGCACGGCCACAGCCTGCAGGATGCGACCCACCACGCTGGGTGTCAGCATGTGCTGGCCATCGCCCAGTGGAATCGACATATCCGCATAGGCGGCACCGCGCCAGGCGGGCGGCACGAATGCCTCGCGATCCAGGCGGCCGAATACGTCCAGAACTTCCGGTGGCAGGACCGACCAGGCTCGGACCTGCTGATAAGTCATCTGATCACGGGAGGCGAATGTGGCAACCATGGCGAGAGTGGGTCAGGGGTGAGGGGCGCAGAATATCAGGTAGCTGATCTTCTTGCTCTAGGGCCTGCCCTCAAATTGTCCCGGTCCTTATGTCCAACTTAGGCGTTGCCTATCGGCGACTAAGCTATTCTGCGGCGTTCCTGGTTCTCTTTGCGTCGCAACTTTCAGGAAAGACATGAACTTAGCGGGCTTCTTGAGCCTCGGTCTTCTGCTTGCCGCGCTGATTCTGCTGGCTTTATGGCAGTCTGCACTGCGCCGCAACAAAGCCCTGGCCCGAGAGCTGGAATCCGCTGCCACAGCCGTTACATCCCAGCCAGCGCCCCAGCCCGATTCCGGTGTTGGTGGCCTGTTCTCGCTGGTGGGCGAGCGGATGCACGAGGTCGTGCTGCTGCACACCGATGTGATCATTTATGCCAACCCCCAGATTGCCGATCTGCTGGGCATGGATCGCAGCGAGCTGGTGGGGCGGGCACTGACGGAGTTCGTGTTGCCCGACCAGGCTGACCTGGTTGCCGCCAGCCTCATCCGCGGCCTGGCTGGAGAGGGTGGGTCAGGTCGTTTCGAAGTGGACCTGAAGGGATCGCAGGGACAGCTCAGCCGGCTCGAGGTGAGCCTGACGCCTACCGAGGTCGATGGCGCGCCAGCCCTGTTGATAACCGGTGCCGAAGTGATTCCCACGATGACGTCGCCAGGTCTGCTGGCCGGTACCGGGATCTTCGAATTCGGTGGCCGGTCTCGTGCGCGAACTGCACTCGATGCACTTGGCGAGGCACTGCTGACCACCGGCGCCGACGGACGCATCGACTACGCCAATCCGGCTGCCTCTGCACTGCTGGGCATCGAGGCCAGGGCGCTGGTGGGTCGGCCGGTGGATGAAGTGATCAAGCTGGTCGACGAGACCGATCGCAAGCTGCTGAAGGATCCGATCGAACTGGCATTGCGTGGGACGCCCACGGTGGCTTCGGGGCGGCGCGCATTCCTGCTGGCACGCACGGCCGGCGCGGAGCGCTCCATCGAGCTGACGGCCTCGCCACTGCGCAGCACCGACAACGCCACCGAGGAGATCACCGGTGCCGTGGTGCTGCTGCACGACGTGACCGAGCTGCGCGGCATCACGCGGCAGATGTCCTACCAGGCGACGCACGACGCGCTGACCGGCCTGGTGAATCGCCGCGAGTTCGAGCGGCGCCTGACCGACGCCCTGGAGTCCGCGCAAAGTGGCGATGCGCATCATGTGCTGGCCTTCATCGACCTGGATCACTTCAAGGCCGTGAATGACAGCGATGGGCACCAGGCCGGCGACAACCTGCTGCGTGAAGTGGCCAAGCTGATGCGCGAAGCGGTGCGCGACAGCGACGTGGTCGCGCGCGTGGGCGGTGACGAGTTCGCATTGCTGCTGCCCGGATGTCCGCTGGATCGCGGCCGGCAGATTGCCGAGGACCTGGCTGCGGCGGTGGCCCGGCACCGTTTCGTGTGGAAGGATCGCATTCATCACATCGGCGCCAGCGTCGGGCTCGTGGAACTGGCCCGCGACAGCGGCACGGTCGAGGAAATCCTCGCTTCGGCCGACTCTGCCTGCTACGTGGCCAAGCGTCAGGGCGCGGGCAAGGTGGTCGTTTACTCGGCGCGCGATGAAGTGGCCGCGCGGCAGAGTGGCGACATGCACTGGCTGCGCATCATCCAGGCCGCACTGCGTGATCACACCTTTCGCCTGTACTGGCAGCCCATCATGCCGGCCTATGGCTCCAACGGTGATGGCCCGGCCATGGAAGTGCTGGTGCGTCTGCCTGACGGCAAGGGCACCGAACTGTCGGCCGTGGCGCTGGTGCGCGCGGCAGAGCGCTACCGCCTGATGGGTCTGGTGGACCGCTGGGTGGTGCAGACCACCTTCACGGCCCTGGGGCGCGGCGCGCTGATTCTGCCCGCGCATCGCTCGGTCGCGATCAACATTTCCGGACAGACGCTGGCCGACGGCCAGTTCCTGGACTTCGTGGTCGAGTGTCTGGACCGCAGTGGCGTGGAACCGGGGCAGATCTGCTTCGAGATCTCCGAGGCCGCCGTGGCCGCGGACCTGGATGCCGCGCGACGCTTTGTCGGCGTGCTGCACGGCATGGGCTGTCTGTTCGCGCTGGATGATTTCGGCCGCCACCTGGGGTCCTTCGCATCACTGAAGAACCTGCAGATGGATTACCTGAAGATCGACGGCTCCTTCATGCAGAACCTGGCGCGCGACAGCGTCAACCAGGCCATGGTGACGGCCACGATCAAGCTGGCGCGCTCGCTGAACTTCAAGGTGATCGCCGAGCAGGTCGAGGACGCAGCGGGCCTGGATGCGGCCCGCAGCGCGGGCGTCGACTATGTGCAGGGCTATGCCGTTGGCCGGCCGCGGCCGTTGAACCTGGCAGCCTAGTCCGCGGAAACCCTCGGTCCGTTGGCGCCAACCGGCACGATCTGCACCTGCAGGGGTATCGCGCCCGCATGCTGGAACTGCAACGTGATCGGAATGGTGGTTCCAGCCACCAGCGGTTGCTTCAGCCCGTTCAGCATCACGTGACGGCCATCCGGCTGGAAGTTCACGGGCCTGCCCGCCACGACATCGATGGTCCACAGCTGCTCCATGTGAGGCACGCCGTCGTGCTCTCCGGTGCGGTGAAAGATCACCTCGTCCGCAAGTGGTGAAGAGGCGCGCAGCAGGGTCTCGAGCTGCGTTCCGCTGTTCTTGACGGTGAAGTACACGGCAGCGGATGTTGCGCCTGCTGGCGTGGCATGTGCCCACGCGGGCGAAATCGTGAGGTCATCGGCCTGGATGGACTGCGGCTCAGCGGCAGCCACCGCGAGGCAAGTCAGCAGAGCGAAAACCGGATAGAGCTGGCGGGATGAAATCATCGCGTGATGGTACAGGCACGTGCAGCGTGACCGCCAACCTGATGCCCGGGCATGTTTGCGACCCGACATGCTTCGGTTGCACACGCAAGAGGCTGGTCCGCGCCGATCGAAGGCGACTGCTGTTCCGCGCCGGCGGCTGCGGGCGTATTGCTCCATGGTGGCGCGCGCTGGAGTATGAGAAAGGCAATAATCGTCATACTGGTCTGATCAGGGAGGCGTCGATGAAGCACAGGCGTGAGCGCAGGATCGTGCTGGTTGCAGCGATGGTGGCCGGAATGAGCGCCTCAAGGTGGCTGCTAGCCGCCGGCGTACCAGGCGAACTCGACGAGGTTGTCGTCAGCGCGCGCCGCCTCGGTGACCTGATCGGCCGGACATCCTCGGCCACGGTGGGCACGGTGCTGGGCGAGCAGCTGGAGACGCGCCCGGTGCTGCGCACCGGCGAGGTGCTCGAAGTGGTGCCGGGCCTGGTGGTCACGCAGCACAGCGGCGACGGCAAGGCCAACCAGTA
>CAYWDZ010000113.1:0-9907 GCA_964456255.1 uncultured Steroidobacteraceae bacterium
GAGCGTCGCCCTTACAAGGCGAATGTCGGGGGTTCGAGCCCCTCAGCACCCACCAAAAAAACGGAGCGGTAGTTCAGCTGGTTAGAATACCGGCCTGTCACGCCGGGGGTCGCGGGTTCGAGTCCCGTCCGCTCCGCCATTCTGGCCCAGCCACGGGCGTTCATTCCGCGGTGCCCGCTCGCTTGCCGGCCTCCGCTGCTTCGTACAGTCTGCCGAGCACTGCCGCATCCCCGTGGAAGATCTCGGTGGGAAACTGTCCATGCCGCAGGATGTCGGCGTAGATGCCTGACTGCTCGTAGTTGTTCACGCCCCAGCCCGCCAGGTACTGCAGGCGCAGGTTGCGATCGCGGTTGAGGTCCGCGCCCGCCAGCCACTCCTTCAGCTGCTCGCCGGTGGCGGCGAACGTGCCCAGCAGTTCCGGGACCGAGCCGTAGCCCACGTTGCGCAGCGAATCCAGTACCGCTGCGTATTCGGGGCTGTCCAGGCGCGCCTGCAATGCGCCCACGTCGATGTCGAAGGGCTCCATCGAGCCCATCAGCACACCGTCATAGCCCTTTCCGCCCGACGTATTGCCGAAGATCATCACGTGCGGGAAGGCCGCCATGAACGTGGCGATCTCGCTCTTGATGGCCGGCGTCGTGGTTTCATAGAACGGCAGCCAGGCCGTGACGACGGCACCCGGGTTCAGGTGCTTCTTCATCTCGGCATAGAACTCCGCGGTGTTCAGCGTTGCCGCGCCCTTGACCCAGGTATCAAAGGGGTCGGCCGTGATCGCGTCGAACTTCTGGTCGGTGGTCAGCAGGAAGTGCCGCGCGTCGTCGACGCGCACCGTGACCTTTGGATTGCCGATCACATGGTGGTTTTCCTCGGCGAAGTACTGGCTCACGACCTTGGGCACCAGCGGTTCGATCTCGGCAATGGTCTGGGTCTGCAGCACCGGGTTGATGCTCACCGCGCCGGCCGTGACACCGGCGCCACAGCCAATCACGAGCACATTGCGCGGGTCCTTCGACAGCAGCGTCGTCAGATGCCCCAGCATCCGCTGCAGGCGCATGTCCTCGTACAGGCTCGAGGCCTGCACCTTGCCGGCATTGTGGTAGTACAGCTCGCCATTGGGCGCGCGTGACACGGTCAGCGTGGAATTGAGTCCTTCACCGACATAAATGAATTCGCCGGCGCTCTTGAGCCAGGTCACTGCCCAGCGGCCATAGCCAACGAGTACTCCGGGCAGCTGATGCACGAAGCTGCCGGCAAAGAAGAGCAGCAGTACCGCCGCCAGGCTCACGGCTCCCGCCGTGGCCCGCGAACCCGCCACTGCCGCATTCTTCAGGCCGGGCAGCAGCACCACCAGCACCGCGACCAGGGCCAGCACCATCAGGACGCGCTGTGTCTGCTGCGTGCCGATCCATGTGATCAGGATCAGCCCCGTGCCCAGGGCACCGACAATCGCGCCGCCGGTGTTGGCGGCATAGATGCGCGCCACCGCGCCGCTGCTGTTGCCACTGCCGTCGGCCACCGCGGCGATGGCCAGCGGAAAGCTTGCGCCCCAGCACAGTGCCGCGGGCAGCACGGCAAACAGGCTGCGGATGAAATCGAGCTGGAACAGGAACCAGGGGGAGGTGGAAAACTGCGGGCTGATCGGCCAGTAGGGCATGTCGTCGCTGATCGTCCACGCTGCCCAGCCGAGCCCCGCGATGACCAGCAGCTGGCAGATGGCCAGTGCGCGCTTCGGACGCTGTGAATTGCGCGCCAGCGCGGCTCCGATACTGCTGCCAATGCCAAGTCCGAGCAGCATCGTGCCCAGAATCAGCGAGAAGGTGTAAACCGTGCCGCCCAGCAGCAGCGCCAGATTGCGGGTCCAGATGACTTCCGCGCCCAGCGCGCACATGCCGCTGAGTCCGATCGCAATGTAGATGGCGATATTCGGGTCGCGCGCCAGGCTCTTGCGCGCAGGCGCTGCGGATGCGGCCTGCGTTTCAGTCGGGGCGCCTGCGGTGGAGCGCGACAGCCACCAGGCGATGCCGGCGACCAGCAGATTCAGGGCCACCGCCACAAACGTGGCCGTGTGGTTGTCGTACACGCGCAGCAGGTAGAAGCCGGCGGTCATGCAGCCGACCATCCCGCCCGCGATGTTGGCGGCGTAGTAGAAGCCGGCCCGGCTGACGCCCTCGGGTGTCGCGCGCAGCCAGCTGGCTGCGGCCGGCAGCGTCGCGCCCATCGCCATGGTCGGGGCGAGCAGGAAGATGGCGCAGAACAGGCCGCGCCACAGGATGCCGGCAAAGCCACCGCCGCCAATTGCGGTGTAAAGACCGCCGGCCCAGGGCAGCGCGTACAGGACGAGCAGCCCGAACAGGGCAATGATCAGCTCGAGCTGCATGTAGATGCGCAGCGGATGGGCAAAGCGGCCGCGCCAGCGCAGGAACAACAGGCTGCCAAGGCCCATGCCGCCCATGTAGGTGGCGAGCACCACGGCCATCGAGACCGCATTGCTGCCGACAATCAGTGCCAGCGACTGATACCAGACGACCTCATAGATCAGCGCGGCGCACCCGCTACCCAGAAACAGCAACAACAGGGCATTCCGGCCACGCGCAGCGGCAGCAGTATCAGTAGCGGTCATCGCACTCCCCAGCGGGTTATGGGCATTGTTGGACGGCCGCATTCTGTGGCGACCGGGGCGCCACTATAGGGGGCCGGCGGGCTGGGCTCCAGATACCCCCTGTTCTTCGCCAACCGACTTCCTGAAGCCCTCATGGGGTGGACCTCGGGTTTGGTAGACTTCCGACCCCTTCGAACTGGCCACTCAAGACACACAGCATGCTGCAGAACATCGGCGACAAGTTGAAAGGCACCGGCACGGCCGGCGGCAAGGGCCACCGCTGGGTCTGGTACACGATCCTGGGTGCCCTGATCCTGGTGTTTGCGTTGTGGGGCCCTTACTCGCTGAACATGTCCTTCGGGCAGACCGCCTACGCGGCCAAGGTGAACGGCGAGGAGATTCCGCTCGAGGAGATCAACCGCGAGTGGCAGGACCAGCTGCCAGGTCTGATGCAGTCCTTCGGCGGTGAGTTGCCGGATCTGCAACGCGAAATCCTCCAGCAGCAACTGCTGGACGGTGCGGTGCGCGGCCTTGCGGTCACGCAGTATGCGAGGAAGCTGGGGTACGCCATATCCGACCAGCGGCTGGCCAAGGCATTCCAGGAAGAGGAAGCCTTCCAGGTTGATGGCAAGTTCAATCTGCAGGCTGCGCGTGCCCGTCTCGCGGCTGTCGGCCTGACCGAGCAGCGTTATGCGAATGAGCGCCGCAACGACCTGCTGACCAACGACCTGCTGGGTTCGGTGGGCATCTCGAACTTCTTCACCTCGTCCGAGGGCAAGCGCATCCTGGCGCTGCTCGACGAAGAAAGGGAGCTGCGCTACGTGGTGCTGCAGCCGCAGGATTTCGAAAGCAATGAACCGGTCACCCCGGAGGCCATCGAGACCTACTACCAGCAGCACAATGACGAATTCAGCGTGCCGGAGTCCGTGAAGCTGGCCTACGCGGAACTGTCGGTGGCCGATGTGGCCTCGGCGGTCAGCATCACCGAGGATCAACTGCGTGCGCGCTACGAACGGGACAAGGCCACCTACGAGCGTCCCGAGACCCGACGCGCGTCGCACATCCTGATCGCCTCGAATGGTCCATCCGAGCAAGAGGCCGCTCTTGTGAAGGCGCAGAGCCTCTACTCCGAACTCAAGGCGGGTGTGGACTTCGCCAAGCTGGCCAGGGAGAACTCCGCCGACACCGGTTCGGCGGTCAAGGGCGGTGACCTGGGCTGGGCAGGCCGCGAGGTCTACGCGAAGGAGTTCGCCGACAAGCTGTTCTCGATGCAGCAGGGCGAAGTCAGCGAGCCGGTCAAGACCGAATTCGGCTATCACATCATCCGTCTCGACGGCATTCGCGCCAGCGAGGGACGTAGCTTCGAGGATGTGCGTGCCGAACTCACCGCGACCCTGCGCAATGAGCAGACCGCGATGCTGTTCGGCGATCGCCAGGATCGGTTGCAGGAGCTGCTGGAAAAGAGCGGCACGAACCTGGACGAACTGGTGAAGGAATTCGGCATGCGCCGCGGCGAGGTGGCGCGGTTCGAGCGCGGTGCCGGAGGCCTGCCGCTGGGTGCGGATCCTGATCTGAATCGTGAGGTTTTCAGTGATACGTCGCTGACACAGCGGCGGGTCATGGGCCCGCTGCCGCTGGGTGAGGACCGTATGGTCGTCTTCCAGGTCCTGGACCACTCGCCGGCTTCCACCCAGCCTCTGGATGCGGTCCGCCCGCGCATCGTGGCGGACATCAAGCGCGAGCGCGGCACCGCGGCCGCTGTGACCGCGGCCGAGGCGGCTGAGGCGGAGCTGGCCAAGGGCACGCCATTCAGCCAGGTTGCCGCCAGGCTCAAGAGCAAGGTGCAGGGCCCGACCTTCGTGGGTCGTGGCTCGCCGGATGTGCCAGTGGCAGTGCGCGATGCGCTGTTCGCCGCCGCACGGCCGGCGCCGGGCATGCCGGTGCGCAAGGTCGTGCGGGTCGATGGCGGCAGCGTGGCGCTGTTCGAGGCCACCAGCTCGCGCACGCAGTCGCTGTCAGACAACCCGCAGCTGATCACGTTGCGCACAGATCGTGAGCTGCGCCGCTACACACGGCGCGACGTCGAGGCCTACATGGCCGACGTGGTCGGTTCCGCCAAGGTTCGCAAGAACCCGCAGGCCTTCCAGCAGTAGCGCAGGTCTATTCGGCCTCGCCCGGAAAGCTCATGCCGACGGTGCTGAAACCACCGTCGACATAGAGGATCTCGCCAGTCACACCGCTGGCCAGATCCGAGCACAGGAAGGTGGCGGCCTTGCCCACATCCTCCTGGGTCACATTGCGCCGGATCGGCGAAGTCTGCGCAACGTGCGCAAGCATCTTGCGCAGTCCGGGAATGCCGGCCGCCGCCAGGGTCTTGATCGGCCCGGCAGAAATGCCATTCACGCGAACGCCGCGGGGCCCGAGGTCCGCCGCGAGGAAGCGCACATTGGCTTCCAGGCTGGCCTTGGCCAGGCCCATCACGTTGTAGGCCGGCACCGAGCGAACCGCGCCCAGGTAGGAAAGCGTGAGCACCGAACCGGCGCGGCCAGCCATCAGCGGTGCGGCGGCACGGGTCAGGGCCGTGAGGCTGTAGCTGGATACGTCATGGGCAATGGCGAAGGCCTCGCGCGTGGTGCCCGACACGAAATCGCCAGCCAGCGCTTCGCGTGGCGCGAACGCCACCGCGTGGACCAGGATGTCGAGCGAGCCCCAGGTCTTGGTCAGTTCGGCAAAAACGGCGTCGATCTGGCTGTCGACGGTCACATCCAGCGGCAGCACGATGCTGGAACCCACCGAGGCAGCCAGCGGCTCGACCCGGTCCTTGAGCTTCTCGTTGCCGTACGTGAACGCAAGTTCGGCGCCGTGCGCATGAAAGGCCTGGGCGATGCCCCAGGCGATGGAACGGTCGGTGGCCACGCCGACGATCAGCGCGCGCTTGCCAGTCAGGATTCCCATGAATGCCCCTTTCGAGGGATTGCTTCAGTGGGGGCGGATGATACCGCAGTGCTGAATCAGCCTCTGCTGTCCACGTAGGCGATCAGCTGCTGCCCGGCGCGAATGACCGAACCGGAGATGTTGTTCCACTGGCGCAGCGCGCTGACGGTGACCTTCAGCGCCTGGGCGATGCTGGTCAGCGTGTCACCGCTGCGGACCAGGTAGGTGACCTTGTTGCTGCCACTACCGGTTGATTCGGTGGCCACGATGCCGCCCGCCGCGGACGCAACGCTGGTCGGGTTGAGCTTGAGTCTCTGGCCGACCCGCAGGATGGAAGTCGTCTTGATGCCGTTGATCCGCGCCAGCGTGGTCATGCTCATGCCATGGCGCCGGGCGATGCTCGACAGCGTATCGCCGCTGCGCACCACGTGTACGGCTCTCACACCGCCCGGCAGGCGCGAATCCACGCGCGCGGCAGCCAGGCGCACCTGCTCGGGCAGGGCGGTGACCGCGGACGGCACGCGCAGTTCCGAATCCACCATCAGCTTGTTCGCATTGCCCAGTGAATTCAGTTCCTGCAGATGCTGGGCATTGGTGCCGAAGCGCGCGGCAATGCTGGTCACGGTATCGCCCTCGCGCACGGTGTAGCGCTCCACGCGCAGACGCTGGTCGGGTGTCAGCTGCAGCAGGTTGGTGCGGAAGATGTCGGCGGACTCGACCGGCACCAGCAGGCTGTAGGGGCCGCTCGGGTCGGTGGCCCAGCGATGGTAGGCGGGGTTCAGTTCGTACATTTCATCGGTGCTGATGCCGGCCAGTTCGGCGGCGACCTCGATGCTGATCTGGCCGCCGGTCTCCACCGCTTCGAAGTAGGGCTCGTCCGGAATGCCGACGATCGCGAGTCCGTAGTCTTCGGGCTTCGCGACGATGCGCGAGATGGCCAGCAGGCGCGGTACATAGCCGCGGGTTTCGGAGGGCAACCGCAGGTTCCAGAAGTCGGTGCGCTTGCCGGCCGACTTGTTGCGGCGGATGGCCTTCTGCACATTGGCCTCGCCGCAGTTGTAGCCGGCAATGGCCAGCAGCCAGTCGCCGCCGAAAAGATCATGCAGGTAGGTCAGGTAGTCCAGCGCGGCGCGGGTGGCCGCGACGATGTCGCGCCGGCCGTCGTACCACCAGTCCTGCTTGAGGCTGAAGCGGCTGCCGGTCGAGGCAATGAACTGCCAGAGGCCCGAAGCACTGGCGCTGGAATAGGCATAGGGCTGGAAGGCGCTCTCGATGACCGGCAGCAGTGCCAGTTCCAGCGGCAGACCGCGCGCCTCCACCTCGTTCACGATGTAGTGCAGGTAGGGCGCGGCCCGGTCGAACACCCGTTCCACGTATTCCGGGTGGCTGGCGTAGTAATCGGCTTCCCGATCGATGCGGGAGTTGAAATGCTCGCCCAGGGCCAGGCCCGCGCGTACGCGTTCCATGAGGTCCGGAACGGGGATGTCCGGCACCGGACCCAAGGTGACGTCGGTGACCAGGTGGGCGGCGGCCTCGGCTTCGGTGCTCGCCCCATCGCCCCAGAGCGAATCATCGAGCGAGACGGGGCGGGAAACCTCCACCGGAACCGGTGGCGGGATGGTGGCCGTGGCTGGGGATTCGGGTGCTTCCATGCCGCCCTGCTGCGGCAGGCTGGCACAGCCGGCGCCGAGGGTCAGGAGCATCAACACGAGCCCGATGCGTCTTCGCGAGCCCCAATCCACGTTGCTGCACCTCCGCAAGGGGTTGAAAGTCAAAGATCCGTTGGCCCTGGAAGGCTCAATCAGCCTATGATTTTTCTGGCCGGTATTTAACCGGCGGCTTCACAGAATTGCCATGGATTTTTCATAAGACGATGCCGACCACAGGTCCTGCAGAGTGGCTCTCATCCGGGCTTGGCCGCCAGTTGCTGGCAGCTGAGGGCGAGCTGCTGCGTGGCCTGCTGGACGACATTTTCGGGCTGGAATTGCTGCAACTTGGCACCTGGGGGGCCTCGCGCGAACTGCTCTCACAGAGCCGTACCAGGCGCCAGACCGTCATCGGCCCCGCCGTGGCTGGGGTTTCGGGATTCGAAGTGGACGTGGTCGCCGAGCTCTCGCAGCTGCCCATCCAGACCGCCACGGTCGATGCCGTGCTGCTGCCCCACACGCTGGAGTTCGCGCCGGATCCGCATGCCATCGTGCGCGAGGCAGATCGGGTGCTCACGGGCGAGGGGCAGCTGATCGTGCTGGGCTTTCGGCCCGTCAGCCTGTGGGGCCTCCGGTCCCATGCGTCGCGGCAGGGCTATCCGGCGGGGCTGCAGCAGATGCTCAGCATGCGGCGCGTCTGCGACTGGCTCGGGCTGCTGGGCTACGAGGTGGTGCTGCAACGGCGCTACCTGTACAGCCGGCCGTGGGATACGGGTGACGCGGGGTCCCGGCGCATCCTGCGCCGCGGTCTGTTCAATCCGCTGCCAGCGGCTGCGTGGCTGCTCAAGGCACGCAAGCATGTGTATCGCATGACACCGCTCAAACATCGCTTCTTCCGCGAGCGCCGGCGCGTGTTCGGCAACGTCCCGGAACCGGTCAAGCGCAATCCTTCGTGAGCGAAGTCGAGATTTATACGGATGGGGCCTGCCGCGGCAACCCCGGGCCGGGCGGGTGGGGTGCGCTGCTGATCGCCGGGGAGGCGCGCCGCGAACTCTCGGGGGCCGAGAGCAACACCACCAACAATCGCATGGAACTCATGGGGGCCATCGAGGCGTTGAAGGCGTTGAAGCGGCCGGTGAGCGTGACCCTGCACACCGACTCGAAATACGTCTGCACCGGAATCGAGGAGTGGCTGCCGCAGTGGAAGCTGCGCGGCTGGAAGACCGCCGACAGGAAGCCGGTGAAGAACGTGGATCTGTGGCAGGCGCTGGACGCGGAGCGCGAACGGCACCGGATCAAGTGGAAGTGGGTCAAGGGCCATGCCGGCAATGTCGGCAACGAGCGCGCCGATCAGCTGGCCAACGAGGCGATCGATGCATTGCTTGCGGTAACATCCGCGCCGTAAGGAGCGCCGCTTGCGACAAGTCGTACTGGATACCGAGACCACCGGGCTCGAACCCCATCTGGGGCATCGCATCATCGAGATCGGGTGCGTGGAAGTGGTCAATCGCCGCGCCACCGGCAATCATTTTCACGAATACCTGAACCCCGAGCGCGAGATCGATGCCGGCGCCGCCGCGGTGCATGGCATGACGCTGGAGAAGCTCGCCAGCAAACCGCGTTTCGGGGAAATCGCCGCGCGCTTTCTGGAATTCGTCGATGGGGCGGAGCTGGTGATCCACAACGCGCCGTTCGATGTGGGGTTCCTCGACCATGAACTGGCGCGCTGGGCCAGCGCCATGGGCGCAGAGCCCGTGACGATTCGCTCCCATTGCCAGGTGCTGGACACGCTGGCGCTGGCGCGCGAAATGCACCCGGGACAGCGCAATGGTCTCGACGCGCTGTGCAAGCGTTACGCCATCGACAACTCGCACCGAGCGCTGCATGGCGCGCTGCTGGATGCCCGCATCCTGGCCGATGTGTACCTGGCCATGACCGGCGGCCAGAACGCCCTGGCGCTGGACGAGGCCGTCCGGGCCAGCACGGGGGCGGCGGTGGCGGGAGCGGCCAGTGTGGATGCGGCCCTGGCCCGGCGGGTGATCCAGGCCAGCCCGGAGGAGCAGGCGGCCCACGACGAGTTCATGAAACTGGTACGCAAGGCCAGTGGCGGCAAGGCCGTTTGGCAATAATTGCCGCATCTTTTCAGGGAGATATATCGTGCTGAGTCTGCGTAATTGCCGTATTGGCGTAGTGGGTCTGGGCTATGTCGGGTTGCCGCTGGCAGTGGAGTTCGGCAAGCACTATCGGACCGTCGGGTTCGACATCAAGCCGGCCCGCATCAAGGAGCTGGCATCCGGCAAGGACAGCACCCTCGAGGTGACGAAGAAGGAACTCAGGGAGGCCACGCGCCTGGAGTTCACATCGGACCTGCGCGACCTGAAGCGTTGTCGTGTGTACATCGTCACGGTCCCCACGCCCATCGACGATTACAAGCGCCCCGATCTGACGCCGCTGGTCAAGGCCAGCGAGTCGCTGGGGCAGGTGCTGAAGAAGGGTGACGTGGTGGTTTATGAATCCACCGTCTATCCAGGTTGCACCGAAGAGGTGTGCGTGCCGATCCTGGAGCGCGTCTCGGGCCTCAAGTTCAATCGTGATTTCTTCGCGGGCTACAGCCCGGAGCGCATCAACCCGGGTGACAAGCAGCACCGGCTGCCTTCCATCCGCAAGGTGACCTCCGGTTCCACGCCCGCGGTGGCGGATCTGGTCGATGCGCTTTACGGCAGCATCA
>CAYWDZ010000114.1:0-9863 GCA_964456255.1 uncultured Steroidobacteraceae bacterium
AAGTAAAAATCAAAGTCGAAGCCGGTTTGAAAGACCACTTCGTGCGCGGCTCGCAAGAAGGCTCCGGGACGGAGGAAGTCGCCATGAAGATTGCCGACGCCAATGTGCTGATCACCGGCGCCAACCGCGGCATCGGGCTGGCTTTCGCCAGGGCCGCGCTGGCGCGTGGCGCGAACAAGGTCTATGCGGGCGCGCGCAACCCGGATTCGATTTCGCTGCCCGGGATCATTCCGCTGAAGCTGGATGTGACTTCAGAGGAAGACGTTTCAGCGGCGGCGCAGCGCGCCGCCGATGTCGCACTGGTGATCAACAATGCGGGCATTGCGCAGTTCGGCAGTTTTCTGGACGCCGAAGCGGAGGACCGGCTCCGCCGGCACTTCGAAACCAATGTGATGGGCGTGTGGCGGGTGAGCCGCGCGTTTGCACCCGTACTGGGTCGCAATGGCGGCGGCGCATTGCTGAATGTGGCATCGGTGGCCAGTTTCATCACGGGTTCACGGCTGGCGAGCTATGCGGTATCAAAATCGGCGGTCTGGTCGCTCTCCAACGGGTTGCGCAATGACCTGCGTGGGCAGGGCACACAGGTTGCAACCTTGCACATGGGTTGGGTCGACACGGACATGACGGCAGGTATTGATCAGGCCAAGTCAACGCCCGAAGCCATCGTTGCGGCGGCGCTGGATGCGCTCGAGGCCGGCGTCGAGGAGATCCTCGCCGACGAGCTCACGCGCCAGCTGAAGGCAGGTCTGGTCTCCGACCCGCCGTTCTACCTGCTGCCGCGCTAGGCGCGTCGGCGGCCGGCTTGCACCGGCCGCCGTGCCTGTCAGCCATTCATGATCGGGGCCAGCGCGAGCCGGATCCGTGCCATCTGGTCGGCCGTGGTCATGCCCGCAAGCAACTTTCCGAAGTGCGGATGCTGCACGCCCGAGATGATGTACTGCCACCGATAGGCGCCCAGGACGGTGGCGCGAATCCGGGACACCTGTTCAGCAGTGAACTCCCGCGGGATGGAGCTGATGAAGTAGTCCGCATCCGCCGCCGACTGCGCCTGCAGGATGCCGTCCACGGCCGACACCAGTGCTATCAGGTCGTCCACCGCCTGGTTGCGCTCGTTGCGTGACAGCTTTGCGTGCTCCGCCTGCCACTCCAGTTCGTCCAGAACCACATGGCGGCTCTCGTCCTTCCAGTGGAACTTGAACACGTCGCGGTACAGTGGGCACAGCTCGTCGCGCGGGCCGATGCTTTCCTGGTAGTGCGCCTGCACGAACAGCTCGATGTGGCAGGTCAGCGCCAGCACCGACCACGTGCTTGCGGCCAGCACGGCGCGGGCGACGTCGTTCGGGTCCGCAACCTGGCGATGGCCCGGTGGCAGCTGCTCGGCGAGCATGGTCTCGATGCGCCGGAACAGCTCCTGGTGCTTGAGTTCCTCGGCGGAGAACCTGGTCAGGGCCTCCATCGCGAACTGGTCGTCAAAGGCATGGGCGCGGCCCTGCTCGAGCATCTTGGTGCTGATGAAGCGTTCCACCAGCCCGAAGATGTAGGCATAGGTGCGGCCCTGGATCTGGCTCAGCAGGCGCGCTTCCGGCGCAGCGAGAAATTCGAGGCGATCCACGTGCGACAGGGCGTCGGGCAGGAACTTGCGCGAGAAGTCGAACTGGCGAGCCCGCAGCAGGTCGCGCTCGATCTGCCAGTCCTCCTTCCTCGAGATCTGCGCGATCCGGGCGTAACGGGTGTCATCTGCGGCCTGCGCAGTGATTACTGGAGCAACAGCATTCATGAGATCTACCTCCTGCATAGTGGTGTGAGCGAGCGGTTGCTAATCTAGGCAGTACGCGCCAGGGCCTGAATGACCGGCGCGCCGGATTTCCTGCTCCGGGCTCCGGAAGCAGCCACCAGGACATGGAGGGGCAACAGGCGAGTGGACGCACTATCGGATGTGTTGCGCGTGATGCGGCTGGCCGGGGGGCTGTTCCTGGAAGCGGAGTTCACCGCGCCGTGGTGCGTCAGCGGCAGGGTCTCGGCGGAACACTGCAAGCCCTTCCAGGTGACACCGCGGCATGTCATCGCCACGCACTTCGTGGCGCGCGGACGCATGCAGCTCAAGGTTGATGGTGGCGATCCGGTGGAGGTGAGCGAAGGTGAGCTCGTGCTGCTGCCCCACAACAACACGCATTACTTTGGCAGCGACGCGGGTCTCCCTTTCACTCCGGCTCACGAACTCATCCAGGCACCGGGAGATGGCGGCATCCTGCGGATCCGTTCCGGTGGGGGCGGGGCGGCCACGCAGTTGCTGTGCGGCTTCCTCGGTTCGGACATTGCGTTCAGCCCGCTGCTGTCATCGCTGCCGCCGCTGATGAAGCTGGATATGCGCGCGACGGCGTCGGGCGCATGGATTGAAAGCTCCTTTCGCTTCGCAGTCGGTGAGATGGCTGCTGGCCGGGCCGGCTCGGCAACCGTGATTGCCAAGCTGTGCGAGCTGCTGTTCGTCGAAGCCATCGGCCAGTACGTGGCGAGCCTGCCCGCCGAGCGGCGCGGCTGGCTGGCGGCCTTGCGGGACCCGGGCATCGGACGGGCGCTGGCGCTGCTGCACGAGCGCCCGACTGAAGACTGGACTGCCGAGGCGCTGGCAGCGCAGGTGGGCATGTCGCGATCGGTGTTTGCCGAGCGCTTCACCGCGCTGGTTGGTGAGCCGCCGATGCATTACCTGGCCGTGTGGCGCATGCACGTGGCGGCCCAGCGCCTGCGCGAAGGGACGGCCAGCGTGGCGCAGGCAGCGTTTGCCGTCGGCTACGATTCCGAAGCGGCTTTCAGCCGTGCGTTCAAGCGCCAGTTTGGTACTTCGCCCGGCGCGTGGCGCAGGCAATCCTGATCAATGGTGAACACCGTGAACAATGGGAACAAGCTCATTACTGCAGCAGCGCGAGGGTCCTGCTGGCTGGCATTCATCACCATTTCGGTGGTACTTGCTGCGGAATCCGCGCCCTCTGCTGCACCCCTGGTGCCCACCGGCGCCGACTGGGAGGGCTACAACAACACCCTCGATGGACAACGTCATTCGCTGCTGGCCCAGATCAATACCGGCAATGCGGCCTCGCTGGCCGAGGTCTGCCGCGTGCGCCTGGCCGTATCGGGCGGGCTGGGCTCCGGACCCGTGGTGGTGGGTGACTCGCTGTTCGTGACCACGGCCACGGAAACATTCGCGATCAATCCGACCAGCTGTGCAGTGCGATGGCAGCACACGCATCAGCGCGCGCAGGAGCCGATCCTGCCCGGGAACCGCGGTGTCGCGGTGCTGGGTGGCCGCGTGTTCCGCGGCACCGACGATGCGCGTCTGCTTGCGCTGGATGCCGCCACGGGCAGGGAGATCTGGCGCAACGTGGTGGGCGATGCCAGCTTTGGCGAATACGTCATGGCGGCACCGGTGGCGTGGAATGGTCTGGTGATCACCGGCATCTCCGGCAGCGAGTTCGGCATCCGAGGCCGCATCATGGCCTTTGACGCCGCGACCGGGCGCGAGGTGTGGCGCTTCAACACCATTCCGATGGGCGACGAGCCCGGCGCGGATTCCTGGGGTGGCAGCTGGGCTGAACACGGCGGTGGCGGTACCTGGTCGACGTTCACCATCGATGCGCGTACCGGCGAGTTGTTCGCGCCCGTTGGCAACCCGGTGCCGGACTTCGCACCGGGCGATCGTCCGGGCGCCAACCTGTTTACCGACAGCGTGCTGGTGCTCGACGCGCGCACCGGTGCATTGAAGTGGTGGTACCAGCTCGCCACCGGCGATGACGCCGACCACGACCTGGCCGCCGCGCCGGTGCTGTTCCGCAATGCACAGCACGAGAACATGGTGGCCGCTGCCGGCAAGGATGGGCTGCTGCACATCATCGACCGGTCTACTCACCAGGCGCGCTTCCGCGTGCCGGTGACCACGGTGGACAACCCGCGCCGCCTCGCCACACCCGAAGGCACCCGCATCTGTCCCGGCGCTTCGGGGGGCGTGATGTACAACGGCCCCGCCTTCGATCCGCAGAGCATGCTGCTGTTCACCGGCGCCATCGACCAGTGCATGGTGATCAAGGTGACGCCCGGCACGCGCTTCGGCGAGGCGCAGGTGAATTTCGGCGGCTCGTTCAGCGCGGCCGGCGAACCCACCACCGGCTGGGTGACCGCGGTGGATGCCAACACCGGTGCAGTCCGGTGGAAGTACCGCGTGGACATCGGGGTTGTCGGCGGTGTCACCGCCACCGCCGGCGGCGTGGTGATGACCGGCGACAACGCCGGCAATTTCATGATCTTCGAGAGCGCGACCGGCCGGCTGCTGAAGAAGCAGAACACCGGCGGCGCCATCGCGGGCGGTGTGGTGACCTATGCGCGCGGTGGCCGGCAGTACGTGGCGATGACCTCGGGGAACATCTCGCCGGTGGGCACCGCTTCGGTGGGCCGGCCGAGCATCGTGATCATGGCCTTGCCCGATGCCACCGCGGGTGCGGCGGTGGTGCCCGAGGCAGGGCGGGGCAAGAACCTGTACGGGTTGTTGTGCGCCGGGTGCCACGGCCCTGCGGGGGATCGCATCCCCGACAAGTCGCTGAATGCGGCGGCGAAAATGGATGCCTCCCGCCTGGCAGAAAAGATCACGAACCCGGGCGGCGGCATGCCGAAGATCTTTCCGACGCCGCGCACGACCGAGGACGAGCGCGACATCCGCGCCATCGCGGAGTACATCCGGGGCGGCCTGAACTGACCGCACGCATCCACCGCGTCTGGATCAGCGACTGAATGCTCAGAGGGGTTACGGCTGCGCCTGGTACAGGTGCACATCCCGCTGCGGAAACGGAATGCTGATGCCTTCGGCATCGAAGCGCAGCTTCACCTGTCCTGCGTCTTCCATGGATCAGTCTCCTTGTGAAAACGACAGGGCCCGCGCAAGGCGGGCCCCTCGATGAAACCGGATTGGCCCCTCTCCGGGGCCGGCGCCTACTTGCCCGCTGCGGTCAGGGTCATCGCAGGCAAACCGCTGACGGCTACGCCTTGCCGGCTGCAGCGCGCGCGCGTGCGGCCAGCCGGCTCTTGTGGCGGGCGGCCTTGTTGCGGTGGATCAGGCCCTTGTTGACCATGGCATCGATCGTGGGCTGCGCGTCCTTGAAGGCGCTGCGGGCGCCATCGGCATTGCCGCTGGCAGAGGCCTCGACCGACTTGCGGATGGCGGTGCGCAGGCGCGAACGGCTGGCCACATTGGCTGCGCGGTTCTTGACCGCCCGACGTGCTGCCTTCTCTGCCGACTTGGTGTTCGCCACGCTTGAAACTCCGCCTTGAAATCTTCGGTTTTTGGGGCCGCGTAGTGTGGGCAGCGGCCGGGCGGAAGTCAACCGGAACCGGGCGGTTTTTGCAGGCAAATCAGGGGTGCAGGCGTCTCTTGGGGGGGTGGTTCTGCTAGGCTCGCGCGGCGATGAGTCGCCCGCTGCTGAAGCAAACCACCACCACCGGATTCGCCACCCTGCTGTCCCGGATCACCGGGCTG
The DNA here is from genome assembly GCA_964456255.1 of uncultured Steroidobacteraceae bacterium. GTDB lineage: Bacteria > Pseudomonadota > Gammaproteobacteria > Steroidobacterales > Steroidobacteraceae > ZC4RG30. Next base: position 5,519 of record CAYWDZ010000114.1, read on the forward strand.
CTCAGGGATTCCTTCATGGCGCAGGTTATTGGCGTGGGCGCCATTTCCGACGCCTTCTACGTCGCCTTCAAGATTCCGAACTTCCTGCGCCGGCTGTTTGCCGAGGGGGCCTTCTCGCAGTCCTTCGTGCCGGTGATCTCGGAGTTCAAGACGCAGCGCGACCAGCAGGAGGTGCGCGCCCTGGTGGCCGGCGTCTCCGGAACACTGGGCACGGTGCTTTTCGTGGTCAGCGCGCTGGGTGTGGTGCTGGCGCCGCTGATCATCTGGCTGTTTGCGCCAAAGTGGGGGGTTGCCGGCGCCGACCAGTTCGACCTTGCGGTGCAGATGCTGCGCTGGACCTTTCCGTACCTGTTCTTCATCTCGCTGGTCTCGCTGTTCTCGGGTGTGCTGAACAGCTACGGCAGCTTCTTCATCCCGGCCTTCACGCAGGTGATCATGAACCTGGTGATGATTGCCGCGGCGCTGCTGTTCGCCGCGCACAGCCCGAACCCGGGCATGGTGCTGGCCATCGGCGTGTTCGTGTCCGGGCTGCTGCAGCTCGCCTTTCAGTTGCCCGCGGTGGCGCGGCTGGGCCTGTTGCCGCTGCCGCGCTGGCGCCCGCGGATGGAAGGCGTGCGCCGCGTGGGCAAGCTCATGCTGCCCGGCATCGTGGGCTCGTCGATGGCCCAGATCAGCCTGCTGCTGGATACGGCCATCGCCACCACGCTGATTACCGGCAGCGTGAGCTGGCTGTACTTCGCCGACCGGCTGATGGAATTCCCGCTGGGCGTGTTCAGCATCGCGCTGGCCACGGTGATCCTGCCGGGGCTGTCGCGTGACCACGCCTCACGCTCGGCCGCGCAGTTCTCCGCCACGCTGGACTGGGCGCTGCGGCTGGTGCTGCTGCTGGCCACGCCGGCAGCGGTGGGCATGCTGTGCTTCGCCGGGCCGATGACGGCGATGATCTTCGGCTACCGGCAGTTCACCCCCGAGGATGTGCAGAAGACCAGCTACGCGCTGATGGCCTATTCCTGGGGCCTGATGGGCTTCAGTTTCGTGAAAGTGCTGGTGCCGGGCTACTACGCGCGCCAGAACACCCGGCGACCGGTGCGCATCGCGATGACCGCGCTCGCCGTCACGATGAGCCTGAATGTGCTGGTGGTGTTGCCACTCTCGTTCACGGAGTTCCCCAACCTGCACACGCTGATCGCCACCAACACCTGCATCGGCGCGGCGATCAACACCTGGCTGCTGTGGGGCGGGCTGAAGCGCGAAGGCGTGCTCAGGCACGGCCCGGGCTGGAACGCCTTCATCGTGCGGGTGGTGGTGGCCAATGTCGTGATGGGCGCACTGCTGTGGTGGCTGGCCGGTGACACCGCCAGGTGGGCGGGTATGCCGTTCGTGGAGCGCGTGCTGCGCGGCGGCGGCGGGATCGCGCTGGGTGCGGCGGTGTACTTCGCCGTGCTGTTCCTCACCGGCATGCGCTATCGGCATCTGCGCAGCGTGGTCTCGTGATGCGCCTGATGCGCGGGTTTCGTGACGGCATCGTGGGGCGGACGGAATACGTGGCGGCCATCGGTGCATTCGACGGCGTTCATCTCGGGCATCGGGCACTTATCGGACGCATGCGCGATCTGGCGCGCGCGCAGGGACGCCAGAGCATGGTGGTGACCTTCGAGCCCTTGCCGAAGGAATACTTCGCACCAGAGTCCCCGCCGGCGCGGCTCACGAATTTCCGCGAACGCTGGCGGCTGCTGGAACAGGATGGCCCGGACGTGCTGTGGCTGCTGCATTTCAATGACCGGTTGCGCGCCTTGCGAGCCGCCGAATTCGCCGCCTTGCTGATGCGCGGCGGGGTGCGGCAGATCGTGATCGGTCATGACTTTCGTGCCGGCTATCGGGGCGAGGCCACGGCCGAGTGGTTCAGGAATGTGGGCGAAGGTCTGGGCCTTGCCACCGAAGTGCTGCCACCGGTCGTGGACCACGGGCTCAGGATCGGCAGCGGAGTGATCCGTACGGCGCTGGCCGCCCCTGATCTGGCAATCGCGGCGCGCATGCTGGGGCGCCCGTACAGCATGCGCGGCAGGGTTGTGGCCGGCGACAGGCTGGGACGCAAGTTCGGCTTTCCCACTGCAAACATCAGGCTGGCGCGACGGCAGACGCCGATAGACGGTATCTTTGCCGTCCGCGTGCGCGGCATGGGCGACGGGGTGGCCAGCATTGGTACCCGTCCGACAGTGGGCGGTCACACGCCGCTGCTGGAAGTGCATCTGTTCGACTTCACGGGCGACCTGTACGGGCGCGAGCTGGAAGTGCAATTCGTGGCGCGGCTGCGCGACACGCTGCACTTCAGCGACACGGAGGCGATGATCCGGCAGATGCATCGCGACGCGGCGGCCGCGCGGGCGGCGCTGCTGAATTGAAGAAGGGGTTGTGGGTGGCTGATTACAAGAGCACGGTGAATCTTCCGCAGACGGACTTCGCGATGAAGGCTGATCTCGCGCGGCGCGAGCCGGCGATGCAGAAGTGGTGGGAAGACAACGACATCTACGGCGAGCTGCGCCGTGCTGCCAAAGGCCGTCCGCGCTTTGCGCTGCATGACGGTCCGCCCTATGCGAATGGCGCCATCCATCTGGGTCACGCCGTGAACAAGATCCTGAAGGATCTGGTGGTCAAGTCGCGCACGCTCGATGGATTCGATTCGCCCTATGTGCCGGGCTGGGACTGCCACGGCCTGCCCATCGAGATGCAGGTGGAGAAGAAGCACGGCCGTGTCGGCCAGAAGCTGGATGCGCGCGCGTTCCGTGCCGCCTGCCGCGCCTATGCACAGGAGCAGCTGGACCTGCAGCGGCGCGACTTCCGGCGCCTGGGTGTGCTGGGCGACTGGGATCATCCCTACGTCACCATGGATCGCAAGTACGAGGCCGAGCAGATCCGCACGCTGGGCAAGGTGATTGCCAACGGTCATGTCTACAGCGGCGCCAAGCCCGTGTACTGGTGTCTGGACTGCCGCTCGGCGCTGGCCGAGGCGGAGGTGGAATACGAGCCGCACAGCTCGCCGGCCATCGACGTGGCGTTCCGTGTGGTGGATACCGCGGACTTCGCGAAACGCACTGGCGCGCCCGTCGCGGTGGCCGCCGATGCCGCGGTGGTGATCTGGACCACCACGCCCTGGACGCTGCCGGCGAACGAGGCGGTGTCATTGCGGGCCGATTTCACCTACCTGCTGCTGGAGTTCCAGCTGCATGGCAAGCGCACGCGTGCGGTGCTGGCCGAGGGGCTGGCACCTGCCTGTCTGGAGCGCTACGGCGTCGCGCCCACCAATGCGCTGGAACTGGCGCGCTTCGAGGGGCGTGCGCTGGAGGGTCTGCAGCTGCGGCATCCCTTCCATGATCGGCAGGTGCCGGTGATCCTCGGTGATCATGTGACACTGGAGGCCGGCACGGGCGCGGTGCATACGGCGCCGGCGCATGGCCTCGATGACTACAACGTCGGGCGGCGCTACCAGCTGCCGGTGGTCAGCCCGGTGCGCACCGATGGCCGCTTCAAGGACGATGCGCCGCTGGTCGCCGGCATGAAGCTTGCCGATGCCAGCAAGGTGATCATCGACACGCTTGCGGCCAGCGGCGCGCTGCTGCATCACGTGAAGATCGAGCACAGCTACCCGCATTGCTGGCGCCATCACACGCCGGTCATCTTCCTGGCCACGCCGCAGTGGTTCATCTCGATGGACAGGCAGGGGCTGCGGGCAAGTACCCTGCGCGACATCCCCGCCGTGAAATGGGTGCCGGCGTGGGGCGAGCAGCGCATCCGCGGCATGATCGAGGGGCGGCCCGACTGGTGCATTTCGCGCCAGCGCACCTGGGGCGTGCCGATCACGCTGTTCATCCACAATGAAACCGGCGAGCTGCATCCGCGCACCCAGGAGCTGATCCTGCAGGCGGCCGACCGCGTGGAGAAGGACGGCATCGATGCGTGGTTCGAGCTCGATCCGGCTGAATTGCTGGGCGAGGACGCCGCGAATTACCGCAAGGTCACCGATGTGATGGACGTGTGGGCCGACTCGGGCGTGAGCTTTGAAGTAGTCGGCAAGGAGCGCCCCGAACTGGCCGCACCGCTGGAGATGTACCTGGAGGGCTCCGACCAGCACAGAGGCTGGTTCCACAGTTCGCTGCTGATGTCCGAAGCACTGTACGGGCGTCCGCCGTACCAGTGCGTGCTCACCTACGGCTTCACCGTGGATGAGAAGGGCCGCAAGATGTCCAAGTCGCTGGGCAATGTGGTGGCGCCCGACAAGGTGCTCAATTCGCTGGGTGCGGACGTGCTGCGGCTGTGGGTGTCAGCGACCGATTACACCAGCGAGATG
>CAYWDZ010000115.1:0-9856 GCA_964456255.1 uncultured Steroidobacteraceae bacterium
GTGTACCGCTCCAGCGGCGCCGGTGGCCAGCACGTGAACAAGACCGAATCGGCAGTGCGCCTCCGGCACATGCCTTCGGGGATCGTGGTGGCCTGCCAGTCCGAGCGCAGCCAGCACAAGAATCGCGCCACCGCGATGAAGATGCTCAAGGCCAAGCTCTACGAGCTGGAGGTCAACAAGCGCAATGCGGCTGCCAAGGTGCTGGAGGATTCAAAGTCGGACGTGAGCTGGGGTAACCAGATACGCTCGTACGTGCTGGATCAGTCGCGCATCAAGGATCTGCGCACCAACGTGGAAGTGGGCGCCACCGACAAGGTGCTGGACGGCGACCTGGACCAGTTCATGGAAGCAAGTTTGAAGGCAGGCCTGTAAGCGATGAGTGAACAACCGGAAGTTCCACAGGACGAGAACAAGCTGATCGCGGAGCGGCGCGCCAAGCTGGCTGCAATCCGCCGGCAAGCCGGTCTTGATCAGGCCAGCGCATTTCCGAATGATTTTCGCCGTGATGCCTATGCGGGCGATCTGCAGCAGCAATACGCTGCGGCCACCGCCGAACAGCTGGAAGGCGATTCCATTGCAGTGAAGGTGGCCGGGCGCATGCTGGCCAAGCGCGTGATGGGCAAGGCGAGCTTCGCGACCATTGCCGACCCCACCGGGCGCATCCAGTTGTTCCTGCAGGCTGCGGCATTGCCTGATGCCTACGATGCCTTCAAGGGCTGGGACGTCGGCGACGTGGTGGGCGCGGAAGGAACGCTGTTCCGGACGCGCACCGGCGAGTTGTCGGTGAAGGTTTCCCGCCTGCGGTTGCTGGTCAAGTCGCTGCGGCCATTGCCGGACAAGTGGCATGGCCTGGCCGATGTGGACACGCGCTACCGCCAGCGCTACGTGGACCTGATCGTGAACGAGGATTCGCGCAAGGTGTTCGAGGCGCGCACGCGCATCGTGCGCGCATTGCGCGCCGCGCTCGACACACGCGGCTTCATGGAAGTGGAGACACCCATGATGCAGCCCATCCCGGGCGGCGCCACTGCGCGGCCCTTTGTCACGCATCACAACGCGCTCGACATGGCCATGTACATGCGCATTGCGCCGGAGCTGTACCTGAAGCGCCTGGTGGTGGGTGGCTTCGAGAAGGTGTACGAGATCAACCGCAATTTCCGCAACGAGGGGCTGTCCACGCGGCACAACCCCGAGTTCACGATGATGGAGCTGTACTGGGCCTACGCGGACTATCGCGACCTGATGGATCTGACCGAAGAGCTGGTGATGACCATGGTCGGGGTGGTGCATCCGGGTGCGGGCAACATCACCTACCAGGGGCGCGAGTACAACCTGGCGCGGCCCTTTGCGCGGGTATCGATGTCCGATGCCATCCTGGATGCCAACGATGGTTTCGACGCGGGCCGGCTGCGCGACGTGGACTATCTGCGCCAGTGGATCAACAAGCTCGGTGCCAAGTTCGATCCGGCCGATGGCGCGGGCAAGCTGCAGACCATCATTTTCGAGGAAACGGTGGAGCACACGCTGCTCGACCCGACCTTCATCTTCGGCTACCCGGCCGAGGTGTCGCCGCTGTCACGGGCCAGCGATGCCGATCCGTTCCTCACCGACCGCTTCGAGTTCTTCATCTCGGGCCGGGAGATCGCCAACGGGTTCTCGGAGCTCAACGATCCCGAGGACCAGGCCGCGCGCTTCCAGGCACAGGTGCTGCGCAAGGACGCCGGCGACGATGAGGCCATGTTCTACGACGCGGATTACATCCGCGCGCTGGAATACGGCATGCCGCCCACCGCGGGCCTGGGGATAGGCGTGGACCGCCTGGTGATGTTCATCACCGACCAGGCCGCGATCCGCGATGTGCTGCTGTTCCCGCAGGTGCGCCCCGAAGGCGGAGCCTGAAGCCCAAGCCCGTGAGTGACGCGCAGCCGATCGGCGTATTCGATTCCGGAATCGGCGGCCTGACGGTGCTGCGCGCGCTGGCCGAGCGGCTGCCCGGCGAGGACTTCCTGTATCTGGGTGATACCGCGCGGCTGCCCTATGGCACCAAGACAGCCGCGACCGTGGAGCGCTATGCGTTGCAGGCCGTCGAGGTGCTGCTGCGGCGTGGCGTGAAGGCCATTGTAGTTGCCTGTAACACGGCTTCGAGCGCAGCGCTGCCGGCGCTGACTGCTGCACATCCGCTGCTACCCATCATCGGCGTGATTGAGCCGGGCGCTGCGGCGGCGGTCGCTGCGACCCGCAGCGGTCGGATTGCAGTGCTCGCTACCGAAGGGACGGTACGCGGCGGTGCCTACCAGCGCGAGATCCTGAAGCGCCTGCCCGGCGCGCAGGTTTTGGCCGTGCCTGCCACGCTGTTCGTGGCGCTGGCGGAGGAAGGCTGGACCCGGGGTTCGGTGGCAGAGGCCGCTGCCCGGTGTTATCTGGAGCCGCTGTTTGCCGATGCCGCGACCGCGCCCGACGTGCTGGTGCTGGGCTGCACGCACTTCCCGCCACTGGCTGGCGTGATCCGGTCGGTGATTGGTGAATCGGTGCGTATCGTGGATTCCGCTGCAACCACGGCGGCAGCGCTTGCCGGTCTCATGGGCACGCGGTTGCAGCCTTCCGGACACCAGGATGGGGCCAGCCGCTTCCTGGTCACCGATGGCGAAGAACGTTTTGCGCGCGTCGGCCCGGTCTTCCTCGGCGGCGCCATCAGGCCCGAGGCCATCGAGCGGGTGGATCTGGTCGCGGCGGGCGCCCCGGGCTGAGTCAGTCCTCACCGCGCTGCAAGCGCACCAGCCGGCGCCGATCGCGCTTGTCCGGGCGCGTTGCGGGGCGTGGCCTCGACTGGTCTGCGAGCCGGTGAAGCTCGCGATGGCGTGCGCGCAGTTCAACGCTTGCCGGCTGCTCGCTGTAATGACGCTGCGCCTCCGGCGCCGGACCGCGCCGCACGGGCAGACCAAGCACGTCGAACGTGGCCCGCACGCCGTCCAGCATCAGGCTCACCTGGTCGCCAGCCTTCACCGGGTGCGCCGGCTTTACCCGTTCTCCGTTCAGATGGACCCTGCCGCCGCTGACAGCCTGTGCCGCCAGTGTGCGCGTCTTGAAGAAGCGCGCGCACCACAGCCATCGGTCGATGCGCAGGCGATTGGCGGAAGCTGGTTCTGGCAACGGATTCCTCGCGCTACTCTTCTTCGAGCTTGTCCTGCAGCTTCTCGGCGGCTTCGTCCACCTTGCCGGCGGCCTTTCGGGCTCCTTTCTCCAGATCCTTCGCCGCGGCATCGATCTGCTTGCCGGCCCGTTCCGCCGGACCCTCCTTCTCGCAGGCCACCAGGCCGGAGCCCAGCACGCCACCGATGACCAGCAGGGGAATGCCGTGGATTCTGCGCATGTCCGACTCCTCGAATTGAATGCGGATGAATTGCTGGCGCAAGTATAGGCAGCGGCGGAAGGGTTAATCTTGTCGCGTGCATGACTCCTCCGCGCGATTGGCATCGATGCTGCGTCTGGCGTTCTTCGTGGCCTGCTGCCTGGTGGGTCTTGCCGGTGCCGCAGAAGAAGGCGCCGGGGAGGAATCACCCGGGCCCACGCCGCCGCAGGCTGCGGCGCAGGTGGTCACGCAGGAAGGGCAGATCATCGACGCCGGGGAGGTCGAGCAACCGGATCTGGCCGAATTGCCCCTGTCCAACGCGGCGCGCGTACGCCTGGATCGTGCGCGCGACTCGGTGGTGCAGATCCGCGGTTTCGTCGACGCCGCGCGGACCAGTGCTTTTCACGGCAGCGGGTTCGCGGTCGATCGCGACGGCTTCATCATCACGAACTACCACGTGGTCGCCGAAGCGGTGCTGCATCCGCGGCGCTACCGGCTGGAATACCTGACGGCCGACAACCGCAGCGGCACCTTGCGGGTCTATGCCGTGGATATCCGCAATGACCTGGCGGTGGTCAAGGCCGATGACCTGTCGCTGCCGCCACTGCCGCTGCGCACGGATATTCCACGTCAGGGCGCGCGCGCGTATTCCATCGGCTTTCCCCTGGACCTGGGCCTCACGATCACCGAAGGCGTGGCCAATGGACTGGTGGAAACCGGCTTCGACCAGCGCATCCACTACACCGGCGCCATCAACGGCGGAATGTCCGGCGGTCCGGCGCTGGATGCCGGGGGCGGTGTGTTTGGAGTGAATGTGTCGGTGATCACCGGCCGCCAGCTGGTGGGCTTCGTGGTGCCTGCGCGGCACATCGCGCCGCTGCTCGCGCGCGCCAGGGTGCCGCTGGATGAATCGCAGAGCCCGCAGCAGGTGCGCAACATGGTGGCCCAGCAGGCACTCAACCACGAGGCCGTGCTGCTGGATCCCGGGCCACAGCCGAACGAGACCCAGACCGTATTCGGATTCACGCTGCCGACGCGCATGGGCACGGCCTTCGAGTGCAGCACCACCGGCGCGAGCGAGGCGCGCAATCGCATGCAGTCCCAGACCATCAGTTGTGCGGCACGCGGGGGTGTGTTGCTGCAACTTGATTTGGAGGTGGGCCGGGTGGTGTTCCGGCATCGCGTCGTGGAGGCGCAGGGCCTAAGTCCGCTGCAGTTCGCGCAGCGTGTGAACACCATCGCAGGGGATTACGCGCGCACGGGCTCCGAACGCAATGTCGCGCCGTTTGCCTGTCGCGATGCGCTGGTCGCGCTGGATGGATTTGATGCGCGCATCAGCACCTGTGCGCGGCAATACCGGCTGTTTTCCGGTCTCTACGACATCGCCGTCACGGTCACCAGCATCAACAGCACCGATCGCGCAGTGGTCAGCCAGCTGGACCTTCGGGGAGTGGGCTTCGAGCCCGGCATGCAGTTCGTGCGGCGCTTTGCGGGAGCCATGCGATGGAACCCGTGATGCTGGTGGAAGTGCTCGATGACCATGGGCATGTGCGCTCGGCGCAGCGGCTTGCCGGCGCCGGAGCGCGTTGCCGCATCGGGCGCGGCCTTGCATGCGATGTGATTCTGGAGGATCCGTATGTCGCAGCGGAGCACGCGCTGCTCACGCTCAACGAGGATGGCCGGGTGCATGTGCAGGATCTGGGCACGCGCAATGGCGTGCGCGTTGACGGACGGCTCATCGATGCACGGGTTGGGCAGATCGCCGCGCAGGGCGAGCTGCGCATCGGGCGCACGCGCGTGCGACTGCGTACCGCCGAGGCGCTGCTTGCCCCGGAGCGGCCGTTCCGGCGCGACGTGCTGCGACGGCATCGCACGGCGCTGGCAGTGTCCGGGTCGCTGCTGTGCTGCGCTTTCGCCGCGTTCCTGCAATGGACGCTCGCCCCGGAACATCTGGCGCAGCGCATCCTGATTGCCGAGCTGATTGCACTGGCCGGACTCGCCGTGTGGGTTGGTGCCTGGACGCTGGTGGCGCGGCTGACCGTGGGTGCGTGGCGGGTGCGGATCCATCTGGCCATCGCGGCCATTTGTGTCGGGCTGTGGGTGTGGGGGTACTGGCTGCACGGGCTGGCAGCGTTCGCGCTGCAGTGGCGCTGGCTCGGACCATTCATGGCACTGCTGGCCGGCATCGTGGCAATGGTCGCGACCTGGCTGCACCTGCGCCATGCCACCAATCTCCAGCGCGTCGCAATCCTGCCGCTGTCCGTGCTGGTGGCACTGCTGTGCTGCGGGGTGTGGTGGCTGGTCGACCTGCAGCTGGATCCGCGCACCGTCAACCGGGTGCAGCTGGGTGCGCAGGTCTTTCCGCCTTCACTGCGTGTGGCACCCAGCATGGATGCCGGCGACTACTTCATCGATGCCGCAGGGCTCAAGCGCGACGCCAACCGCAATCGGCAGGAGTCGCTGCTCGAGAACCCCATACTCGATGTAGAGGACTGAAGCGTTGTCAGTTCGGCAGCGGATAGGGCAGCGGCATCTGCACGGCCTTGATGCGGCGGATCGCGGTTTCTGTCGCATCGCTGGTGCCGGATTCGGCAGCAGCAGAGGGCAATGTGGTCACAGCCAGGAATTCCTGCGCCCCTTCAGCGGTGCTCCCGGCCTGCACCACCTGCGCGCGACGACCGTCCGGCAGCACGATGCGCGCCCCGGGCGGAAGGGCTTCCGCAGCTTCGGTATGGAACAGCTGCATGCGACGCTTGACCTGCCCGCGGTAGTGCGCGCGCGCGATGATTTCCTGCCCGGTGTAGCAGCCCTTCTCGAACGAAATGCCCCCGATGGCATCCAGGTTCAGCATCTGCGCGACGAATTCGCCGGAAGTGGCAGCAAGAACCTCCGGCATGCCCGCTTCGATGTCCTGGAGACGCCATTCGCCGCGACTGGTGACGTGGCCCTGGGGCAGCGGTTCGCCGCGTGGCGCGACGATCAGCTGCCGAAAGCCAGCGTGCTCCAGCGGCAGGTGGATGCGTGTTTCGGCGGCCGCTTCGGCATCGGGTCCGGTCAGGCCGTAGCAGCGCCAGCTGCTGCTCGCGTCTTCGATCCGGACCGGTGCGCGCAGGATGTAGCGTGTCAGGTGGGTGCGCACCGCGTCGGCCAGTTCGGCGGGCAGCACGAGCAGGATCTGGTCACTGCCGAGGTGAAACAGGCGCAGCAGCGCCAGACAGCGTCCCTGTGCATTGTGCAGGCCCGTGAACAGCGCGCCGCGCACGGCCAGTTGCTCGACATCCTGCGAAACCTGGCCCTGCAGGAAGGGCGCCGCACCCGGGCCGCGCACAGCCAGTGCAGTCAGGTCGTCGAGCGGGGTAATGGCGAGATCAGGCATCGGGCTTTGCGAATTCTGGCACAATACATGCCCATGCAGCCTTTGGCGGAAAATCCCGACGCTGCCGCGGGGCAGGACAATCCCATCATGACGGACCAGGCAACCCCGTCCAAAGTGCCTGAGTCGGGTGGTCCGGCTGGACCCGAGCCGACCCGCTACGGCGACTGGGAACGGCGCGGACGCTGCATCGACTTCTAGAGCCGAATCGCATGGCCCAGCGACCCCTGTCCCCCCACATCTTCATCTACCGCTTCGCCTACACGATGGCGACGTCGATCCTGCATCGTGCCTCGGGCATGGTGCTGTCGGCAGGTTTGCTGCTGCTGGCGGCGTGGCTGGTCGCGCTGGCCTCGGGGCCGGAGCCGTACGGGGCGCTGGTGGCGTGCCTGGCAAGCTGGCCGGGCAGGGGTCTTCTCGGGTTGCTGCTGCTCGCGTTCTGTTACCACTTCTGCAATGGCATCCGCCATCTGCTGTGGGATCTGGGCATCGGGCTGGAGCGCAAGGCCGCGCGCCGCTCGGCGATCCTGGTCTTTGCGGTGGCGCTGGCTGGTGCGGCCGTGCTGCTGTGGCTGTTCAGCGTGCACGCGGGAACACCATGAGCGATTCAGCGCAGGCGCTGTCGAAGGTACTGGGTCGCGGCTCGGCGCACGAGGGCGCGCATCACTGGCGCGTGCAGCGGCTGACCGCCATTGCGCTGCTGTTGCTCGGCGCGTGGTTCGTGATCTCGCTGGTGCTGTTGCCTGACTACAGCTACGCAGCCGTGCGTGATTGGGCCGGGGGGCTTTGCAACGCGACGCTGCTGGCGCTGTTCGCGGCCGTGGCCTGCTGGCATTCACAACTGGGCGTGCAGGTGGTCATCGAGGACTATGTACACGGCTGGTTGCGTCCAGCGTCGCTGGTCTTTTCCGGATTTGTCCATGTGCTGCTCGCGGCCTTGAGCGTGCTGGCCATTGTGCGCATTGCGCTCGGGTAACCGATCCATGTCTGCCTACACCTTCATTGATCACACGCATGATGTTCTCGTCATTGGAGCGGGCGGCGCGGGTCTGCGTGCCACGCTCGGTCTTGCGGAGGCCGGGCTCACCACCGCGTGCATCACCAAGGTGTTTCCGACGCGCAGCCACACGGTGGCTGCACAAGGCGGCATCAGTGCCTCGCTCGCCAACATGGGCGAGGACGACTGGCGCTGGCACATGTACGACACCGTCAAGGGTTCGGACTGGCTGGGTGACCAGGACGCGATCGAATTCATGTGCAAGGAGGCGCCGCAGGCGGTGATCGAGCTGGAGCACTACGGCGTGCCTTTCTCGCGCACGCCGGAGGGGCGCATCTACCAGCGGCCCTTCGGCGGCATGACCACGCACTACGGCAAGGGTGTGGCGCAGCGTACCTGCGCGGCAGCCGATCGTACCGGCCACGCGATGCTGCATACGCTCTACCAGCAGTCGCTGAAGCACCAGGCCGAGTTCTTCGTCGAGTTCTTTGCCATCGATCTCATCTTCGAGCGCGGCCAGTGCCGCGGCGTCGTGGCGCTGGAGCTGGCCACGGGCCAGCTGCATCGCTTTCGCGCGCACATGACCATCCTGGCCACCGGCGGATACGGCCGCGCCTATTTCTCGTGCACCTCGGCACATACCTGTACGGGTGATGGCGGCGGCATGGTGCTGCGTGCCGGCCTGCCCATGCAGGACATGGAGTTCGTGCAGTTCCATCCCACCGGCATCTATGGTTCCGGCTGCCTGATCACGGAAGGTGCGCGCGGCGAGGGCGGCTATGTCACCAACTCGCGGGGCGAGCGCTTCATGGAGCGCTATGCACCCAACGCGAAGGACCTGGCCTCGCGCGACGTGGTAAGTCGCGCGATGACGGTCGAGATCCGCGAGGGCAGGGGCGTGGGCGAACACCAGGACCATATCCACCTGCACCTGGAGCACCTCGGCCCTGAAGTGATCCACGAGCGCCTGCCGGGCATTGCCGAGACGGCGAAAATCTTTGCGGGCGTGGATGTCACGCGCGAGCCGATTCCGGTGCTGCCCACCGTGCACTACAACATGGGGGGAATCCCCTGCAATTACCACGGTGAAGTGGTCAACGGCGCCGCCGCGAATCCCGACACCGTCGTGCCCGGGTTGATGGCCGTGGGCGAGGCGGCCTGTGTGTCGGTGCACGGCGCAAACCGCCTGGGTTCGAACTCGCTGCTCGACCTGGTGGTGTTCGGCCGCGAAGCCGCGCGCCACTGCGCAACGCTGGTGAAGCCCGGTACCGTGCACGCGCCGCTGCCGGCCGATGCCGCGGACTTCGCGGTGGCGCGACTCGACAAGCTGCGCAACGCGAAGGGTGAGCGACCCACTGCGGCGATTCGCCTCGAGATGCAGAAGACCATGCAGCGCGATGCCGCGGTGTTCCGCACGGCGCAGTCGCTGCAGGAAGGCGTGGCAAGACTGGCGACGACCTTCAGGAGTTTCGACCAGGTGCAGGTCACCGACCGCAGCCTGATCTGGAACACCGACCTGATCGAGACCATGGAGCTGGAGAACCTGCTGCTGCAGGCCACCGCCACGATTGTCTCGGCCGAGAACCGGCACGAGAGCCGCGGCGCCCACGCGCGCGAGGATTTTCCGGATCGGGACGACACCAACTGGCTCAAGCACACGCTCAGCTGGGTGGATGGCAATGGCAACGCCAGGATCTCCTATCGTCGCGTCCACATGAACACGCTCACGCGCGACGTCGAGACGGTTCCACTGAAGGCGAGAACCTACTGATGGTGCAGCTCACGCTTCCACCCGGATCACGGGTCAACAAGAATGGCCGGCAGTTCAGGGCGCCCGCCGGGGCGAAGAGCCCGCGCACCTTCCGCATCTACCGCTTCGACCCGGACAGCGGCGAGCGGCCGCGGGTGGACTCCTACGAGATCGACATGGCCAGTTGCGGTCCGATGGTTCTGGACGCGCTGATCAAGATCAAGAACGAGATCGATCCCACCCTGTCTTTCCGCCGTTCCTGTCGCGAGGGTATCTGCGGCAGCTGCGCCATGAACATAGACGGCGTGAACACGCTGGCCTGCACCCGTGCCTGCGAGGACGTGAAGAGCGGCGATGTTCGCATCTATCCCTTGCCGCACATGCCGG